>JALZID010000340.1 GCA_030860485.1 Pseudomonadota bacterium
ACCTCGATGCCGTGATCACACAGTTGCATGTGGGGTTGCCACGTTTGGCGGACGATCATAACCGGGTGCGCGGCATAACGGCGTGGCCGTGGATAGTTAGTATCAACTTGAACGTACATTAGAATTACAATCCGCTCATTCCGGCCCTGTCATACGTGCTGATCCTGAAGACGGCCGGCCGCATCTACGGGCTGGACCTGGGCAAGGAACACCACAATCCCCAGTGCCAGCAGGTCGGCGACAAACACAAGCATCGCTGGACCGAGCAGTTTCGGGATAAGGAAGCCTGTGTGCCCGGGGACATCACGGCCACTGCGGAGAATCCGGTAGCGGTGTGGACAGAGTTTTGTGCGCAGGCCAAGATCGAGCACTGCGGGCGGATGCGTCCACCACCCCCACGCACAGGAGACCTTTTCCTATGAATGCGACGGATCTGTGCGCGGAGCTGAATCGCGGCCTAGGCGGGTTGTTCGCGTGCGCCCCGCACGGCGACTACTGCCGCATCCGCACCCCGTATCTCTACCCGGATGGCGATAACATCGACCTGTTCTGCAAAGCGGACGGCGATATGACCATGGTGTCCGACCTTGGTGAGACCAACCGATGGTTGCGAACGCAGACCTTGTCGCCGCGTCGCTCGCCCAAGCAGAACGCATTGATCTCGGATATTTGCCAGACCCACGGCGTCGAGTTCTACAAGGGCATGCTGTTAGCCCGCTGCCGCCCAGGGGCCTCCTTGGCCGCCGTTGCCTTGCGCGTCGCGCAGGCCGCACTGCGCGTTTCCGACCTGTGGTTCACGTTCCGTACACGGGCGGTGGAGTCGGTCACGGATGAAGTGGCGGATGTGCTCACTGAGCGGGCATTAAGCTTCGAACGTGGCGAGAAGCTGGCGGGGCGCTCGGGTCGCACCTGGACGGTGGATTTCCATATTCGCGCGCCTGCGCGGAGCTCGCTGGTCTATGTGATGAGCACGGGTAGCCGTTCCGCCGCGAGATCGGTGGCCGAGCATGTCCTGGCCGCATGGTACGACCTGAACCATTTGGCAGCCGGCCCGGAAGCGCTGCGCTTTGTATCTTTGTTCGACGATACTACCGACGTTTGGAGCGTGGAGGATTTCGCGCTGGTGGAGCCGCTGTCCACCGTCGCGCGCTGGTCGGAACCGGATCGGTTTATCGAGGTGCTGGCAGAGGCGGCGTGACCACCGACACCAGCGAGAAGGGTCTCGAGAGCCTCATCGTCGCGGCGATGACCGGGCTCTGGGAGGCGCCGGTGCGGGAAGGCGGTGTCTCCAAGCCGCCGACGCCCTACGGCGGTACGGGCTGGCTTTACGGACACGCCGAGGACTACGACCGCGAGCACTGCGTGGATCTGTTCCAGCTCCGCGCCTTCCTGGGCGCGACGCAGCCGCAAGTCGCAGAGGCGCTGGACCTCGGCCAGGACGGCCCGACGCGGCGCACGTTTCTGGCACGCCTCCAGGGTGAGATCACGAAACGCGGCACGATCGAGGTGCTGCGCCACGGGGTCAGGCACGGGCCGCATCACCTCGACCTCTTCTACGGCACACCGTCGCCAGGCAACGAACGGGCGCAGGTGCTGTACGCGGCCAACCGCTTCAGCGTGACGCGCCAAGTGCGCTACAGCCGCGACGAGACGCAGCTCACCCTCGATCTGGGCCTCTTCATCAACGGTCTGCCGGTCGCCACCTTCGAGCTGAAGAACAGCCTCACCAAGCAGACGGTCGAGGACGCCATCCAGCAGTACAGGCGCGACCGCGACCCGCGCGAAAAGCTCTTCGAGTTCGGACGTTGTGTCGTGCACTTCGCTGTGGACGATCACGAGGTGCGCTTCTGCACGCACCTAAACGGCAAGGGCTCGTGGTTCCTGCCCTTCAACCTGGGCTGGAACGACGGTGCGGGCAACCCGCCCAACCGGGATGGTCTCAAGACCGACTACCTCTGGAAGCGCGTCCTCACGCGTGAAGGGCTGACCGACAACCTGGAGAACTACGCCCAGGTCGTCGTGACCAAGGACGAGAAGACCGGCCGCAAGATCGCGGTACAGATCTGGCCGCGCTACCACCAGCTCGATGTGGTGCGGAAGCTCCTGGCCGACGCCGGTCGGCACGACGCGGGCCGGCGTTATCTGATCCAGCACTCGGCGGGGAGCGGCAAGTCCAATTCCATCGCTTGGCTCGCCCACCAGCTCATCGGGCTGCATGGGAGGGGGCACCCAGAAGCGGATGCCCCTACATTCGATTCGATCATCGTCGTCACCGATCGGAAGATCCTCGACCAGCAGATCCGTGACACGATCAAGCAGTTCGCGCAGGTGGGCGCGACCGTAGGCCACGCCGAACGCTCGGGCGATCTGCGTAAGTTTATCGCCGAGGGCAAGAAGATCATCATCTCCACCGTGCAGAAGTTCCCGTTCATCCTCGATGAGATCGGCAGCGAGCACCGCGGCCGGCGTTTCGCCATCGTCATCGACGAGGCACATTCGAGCCAGGGCGGCCGCACCTCGGCCGCGCTCTCCATGGCGCTTTCGACGGCTGGGGCCGAGGAGGACGATGAGACCACCGAAGACAAGATCAACCGGCTCATGGAGGCCAAGAAGCTCCTACCCAACGCGAGCTACTTCGCATTCACCGCCACGCCCAAGAACAAGACGCTGGAGATCTTCGGCGAGGCGCTGCCGCCCGATGCCGAGGGCAAGGTGCGGCACCGGCCCTTTCACACCTACACGATGAAGCAAGCAATCCAAGAGGGCTTCATCCTGGACGTACTCAAGCACTACACGCCGGTCGAGAGTTACTACAAGCTGATCAAGAAGGTCGAGAGCGACCCGGAGTTCGACACCAAGCGTGCCAAGAAGAAGCTGCGTCGCTATGTGGAGAGCCATGACCACGCCATCCGGCTCAAGGCCGAGATCATGGCGGACCACTTTCACGAGCAAGTGCTGGCCTTGAACAAGATCGGCGGGCAGGCGCGGGCGATGGTGGTGACCAGCGGCATCGAGCGCGCCATTCAATACCACCACGCGATCCGTGAGTATCTGGCCGCGCGCAAGAGCCCGTACCGGGCCATCGTGGCCTTCTCCGGCGAGCACGACTACGGCGGCACGAAGGTGACAGAGGCATCGCTCAACGGATTCCCGTCGAGCCGGATCGCCAACGAGATCCGAAACGACCCGTATCGTTTCCTCATCTGCGCCGACAAGTTCCAGACCGGCTACGACGAGCCGCTGCTGCACACGATGTACGTGGACAAGATGCTCTCGGGCATCAAGGCGGTGCAAACGCTCTCGCGGCTCAACCGTGCGCATTCGCAGAAGCACGATGTGTTCGTGCTCGACTTCATGAACGACGCGGACACGATCCAGATGGCGTTCTCCGACTATTACCGCACCACGATCCTCGCCGAGGAGACCGACCCCAACAAGCTGCACGACCTGAAGGCGGCGCTCGACGGCTACCAGGTCTACGCCGCCGCCCAGATCGAGCAGCTCGTGGCGCTGTATCTGGGCGGGGCAGACCGTGACAAGCTCGACCCGATCCTCGATGCCTGCGTGGCGGTCTACAGGGCACAGCTCGACGAGGACGGACAAGTGGACTTCAAGGGCAAGGCCAAGGCGTTCACGCGCGCCTATGGTTTTCTTGCCTCGATCCTCCCCTATACCGATGCGGAGTGGGAGAAGCTCTCGATCTTCCTGAACTTCCTCGTACCGAAGCTGCCCGCGCCCGTCGAGGAGGACCTGTCGAAGGGGATCCTCGAAGTGATCGACATGGACAGCTACCGCGTCGAAAAGCAGTCGGCCATGAAGATCCAATTACCGGACGAAGACGCCGAGATCGAGCCGGTGCCGACGACCGGCGGCGGGCCCAAGCCGGAGCCTGACTTGGACCGGCTGTCGAATATTCTCAAGACCTTCAACGACCAGTTCGGGAACATCGCGTGGTCCGATGCCGACCGGGTCCACAAGCTCATCACCGAGGACATCCCGGCGCGGGTGGCGGCGGATACGGCCTTCCAGAACGCGAAGAAGAACTCCGACAAGCAGAACGCCCGCATCGAGCACGACAAGGCGTTGGCACGGGTGATGACCGCGGTGCTCAAGGACGACACCGAGTTGTTCAAGCAGTTCATGGACAACGAGTCGTTCAAACGATGGCTGACGGACACCGTGTTCGGGCTCACCTATGAGCCACCGGTGGCGGTAGACTGAATGGGCAGTCGTTAGCACCCGTGCCGAAGAAAGCTCTCGTAATTGGGCACCCCGAGCGTACGGCCAGCCTCAAGGTGGCCGAGGCAATTCTGGGCTTGATCGCTCAGGTCCCAAACACCGACGAGCCAAAGAGTCCCGATCCCGGCACTCGCGCCCGCGTCATTGCCAGTCGTGCCGCCATGAAGGCGGCTCTTACCGCAGGCAGCCTTGCGCTGCCGCCTGGTACCCTTGGCTGGCTCACGATGCTTCCTGAACTAGTGGCGGTTTGGAAACTTCAGGCTCAGATGGTTGCCGATATCGCAGGGATCTATGATAAGAACGCCTACCTGACTCGCGAGCAGATGATATACTGCCTGTTCCGGCACACCGCAGCGCAGGCCGTGCGGGATTTAGTCGTCCGCGTCGGCGAGCGCATCTTGGTTCAAGGGGTGTCCCTTGGCGCGATGCAGGTGATCGCACGCGAGGTCGGAATCAGTATCACACGGCGCGCGATCAGAAAGGGGGTATCCAGATGGCTTCCCGTTATCGGTGCGCTTGGCGTCGGGACCTACGCTTACTTCGATACCGCCCAGGTAGCGCGTACCGCAATTGAGCTTTTCGAGCGGGAGATTACCCTGGATTGCAGTTCACCTCAACAGTTCTAGGCCGTCATACTGCCGCACAGGGGAAAACATCGTACTCTTTGGGCCACCGGGGAAGCCTTGTCATGCGCCTGTGGTCGCGCATCCTGAATATCTGGACCCTCGCGGCCTGGTCGTGCTTTGGCGAAAAGCGCTCTTGGCGCAGGCGGTTCTCAGAGGTCAAACGCGCGGTTATGCCCACCACCCTCAATTGGCTCGTTTTCGGGGTTCGGCTTCGCCCGTAGGTGCCATTGCCGCATATCTATATGTCGTACACGCAGAGGCAGAAAGACGCGGCTACCATTTCGACGTACAGAGGATCGCGAGTGAAGGTCACGTTGATTGCATCGAAGTCACACGCGGGCAACTCGCCTATGAGCGCGAGCACCTGAAAGCAAAGTTGCTGAATCGCAGCCCGTCATGGCTGACTAGCATCGAATCAGCTTCTATCCCCAAGCCTCATCCCTTGTTTTGCATAGTTCCGGGTACGGTGGCGGAGTGGGAAGTTACGTACCCCCAAGAGACGTTCCCCAGAACGCGCAAATCGTGATGTGTTCGGGCGGAGAAAGATCATGAGCGGCTCTTTTCTAACGTATCTCGACATCCTGATTGGTTTCGCCCTGGTCATGCTGCTGGCGAGCTCGATCGTGACGGTGCTTTCGCAGTGGCTCCTGAACCTGCGAAACTATCGCGCCGTGGTGCTGCGGGAGGGTTTGAAGCTGCTCCTGATCCAGGTGGACGGCCAGCTCGAACCACATGCCGGTGAAATCGTGCAGGCGATCCTGCGCCACCCACTCGTGGCTGGCCGGGACTGGAAGGGACAAGAGCAGGATGGTCGCGTCATCCAGCGCGAAGGGCTGGTGCGCGTCCTCCTGGAGCTGGCGACAACCAGAACGAAGCTCCGGAAAAAAGCGGGCGAGGCGTTGCGTAAAGCGCTGGATCTCGATCCCAAGGACGGCGACGGCCCGCAAGCGACGCTCGACGCCATTCAAGCGCGGGTCGTACAGCTCGAGATCGAGTTCCCGAACGCGGCCGCCCATTTTCTACGGACCCGCGCCATCGTCGAGAACGCGAGCGGGCGCCTCGTCTCCGGGTTGATGTCGTGGTTCGACGAGACCGCGGACCGCATGACCCAGTACTTCGCGCAGCGTGCCCGCGCCGTCACGATTGCCCTGTCAGCCGTGGTGGCCTTGGCGTTGCCGCTCGACGCTTTCGATCTACTCACACGGCTTTCGCTGGATGAGGCCCTGCGTAGTCGCCTGGTGGAGGCGGCTCAGACGATCGAGCAAGCTACGCCGGCGCAAGACCCCGGCTATACCAGGGTCCGGGATCTGCGCGACACGCTGGAGAACCTCGCGATCGTACCGACCGGCGGTATCTGGACCTATGTTCAGGGAGAGGACGGTTGCAGAAGGCTATTGGGCGCCATTCCGGGCATATTGCTCAGCATCTGCCTCATGAGCCTCGGTGGGCCGTTCTGGTTCGAGGCGCTCAAGAATCTGCTCAAGCTCCGGCCGGTGCTCGCGCAAAAGGAAGAGAAGGAACGACAGGAGCGCAGGGAGGTGCTGCCCGGCGGTGCGGGTGTGGTACCGGCCGTCCGTGGACCCGAGCGGTGATCGCGGCGCCGGCGCCGGTGCCGATCGCGCGCGATGATTCTACCGCGAGCGGGGCGCGCCGCCGGCGCTCTGCCTACTCGTCCCGCAAGGCCCTTCGCAGCACCTTGCCGACGTTGGACTTCGGCAGTGCTGTGCGCAGCACGATCTGCCTGGGAACCTTGTAGGCCGCGAGTTGCTCCTTGCAGTGCTGCCGCAACTCCTCAAGATCGATACTGCTACCCGGGCGTGGGACCACAAACAGCTTGACCGCCTCACCGGTGTGGGGGTCCGGCACACCGATCACCGCGGCCTCCAGGACCGAAGGGTGCGAGGCCACCACCTCCTCCACCTCGTTCGGGTACACCTTGAAGCCCGACACCGTGATCATGTCCTTGACGCGATCGACCAGCTTGATGTACCCGCGTTCGTCCATCTGGGCGATGTCCCCGGTCCTGAGCCATCCATCGGGGCCCAGCACCTTCGCGGTCTCCTCGGGCCGGTGCCAGTAGCCCTTCATCACCTGCGGACCGCGGATCCAGAGCTCGCCCGAGGTCCCGTGCGCCACGGCCCGGCCTGCCTCGTCGCGGATGCTGCACTCGGTCGAGGGCACCGGGATGCCGGCAGAGCCGCTGTACTCGCGCGCATCGAGCGGGTTACAGCACACCAGCGGCGAGCACTCGGTGAGGCCGTAGCCCTCCAGGATCGGCCGGCCGGTGAGCGCCTGCCAGCGTTCCGCGACCGGCCGCTGCACCGCCATTCCCCCGCCGACGGTGAGCTTGAGCGTCGAGAAATCGAGGTCGGCGAAACCGGGGGTGTTCATCAAATGGATGAACAGCGTGTTGACCCCCGTCATGCAACTGAACCGCAGCTTGCGCAGCTCCGCGACGAAGCCCTTGAGGTTACGGGGATCGGTGATCAGGTGATTGAGCCCTCCGAGCTCCATGAAGCTCAGGCAATTGATCGTGAACGCGAAGATATGATACAGGGGCAATGCCGTGATCACGATCTCGCCCTGGTCGCCGATCACCGCGCCGTGGCAGGCCGCGCCCTGGAGGACATTGGCCACGATGTTGCCGTGGCTCAGCATCGCGCCCTTGGAGACCCCGGTGGTGCCGCCGGTGTACTGGAGCATGGCGATATCGTCGTGGCCCAGGGCCACCGCGTGGGGGTGCCAGCGCGCCCCGCGTTCGATCGCGTCCCGAAACCCGACCGCATGGGATATATTGAACGGCGGCACCAGGCGCTTCACATGGGCGACCACCCAATTGACGATGAGGGCGCGCGGTTGCGGTAGCATGTCCCCTATCTTGGTCACGATCACGTGCTTGATGGGCGTGTGCGCCAGCACCTGGGCGAGGACATGGGCGTAGTTCTCCAGGATCACGATGACCGAGGCCCCCGAGTCCACCAATTGGTTCTGCAGCTCGCGGCCGGTATAGAGGGGGTTGGTGTTCACCAGGATGAGGCCGGCCCGCAAGGCCCCGAAGGCGGCCACCGGGTACTGCAGGAGGTTCGGCATCATGATGGCGATGCGATCGCCCTGGCTGAGATGCCATTCTTGCTGCAGGAAGGCGGCGAAGGCGCGACTCTTGTCCGCCAGGGTCCGATAGCTCAGGGTCGCGCCCATATTGGCGAACGCCGGGCGATCGGCGTAGCGGGCCGTGCAGCGGTCCAGGAGATCGACCAGCGAGGAATACTTGCTGGGATCTATCTCGCTCGGCACGGCCTCCGGGTACTGTCGCAGCCAGGGTCGGGTCGGCGGCGGCTCGAAGCGCGCATGGTGCTCGGGACTCGGGGCGACGCCGGGGCTCAGGGCGGTTGCATCCATATCGCTGCCTCTCATATGCTCGTGATGTGTTTGAACACCGGAACTGCATGGGGGCAAGGGCCACTCCAAGGGCCACTCCAAGCCCCGGCCCAAGCCTATGCCAACGGCCTGAGATGAACAAGTCCAAGCTCTGCTTCGCGATCGCGGTCCTCTCCTGCCTGCTGCTGTTTTTCGCGCTCGATCTGGATGCCTATTTCACGCTCGAGTACTTCAACACCAAGCGCGACGCGATCCACGCTTATTGCACGGCACATCTGTGGCGCAGCGCGGTATTCTTCGTCGCCATCTACCTGGCCCTGGCCGCCTTGTCCCTGCCCGGCATCCTGCTCATGACCGTCGTCGCCGGGGACCTGTTCGGGCTCGTGTTGGGTTCGGCGCTGGTGTCTTCGGCCTCCACCTTGGCCGCGACCCTCCCGTTTCTGGCCGCGCGTTATCTCTGGCGTGATGCGGTGCAAGAGCGGTTCGGGCAACACCTCGCCACCATCGATGCCGGCGTGGAGAAGAATGGGGCTTTTTATCTCTTCAGCCTCAGGCTCCTGCCGATCTCGCCCTTTTTCGTGATCAATCTGGTGATGGGGCTGACCTCGATCTCGACCACCACCTATATCCTGGTCAGCCAACTCGGGATGCTGTTGGGGACCATCGTGCTGGTCAATGCCGGGACCCACATCGGCCGCATCACGTCGCTCGCGGACCTACTGTCCGGCGAGGTCATCGCATCACTGGTACTGCTCGCGGTCTTTCCCCTCTGCGTGAAACGCCTGGTGGACCTCGTGCGCGCCCGCATGGCGCTCGGCACCAGCCGGCACTCGCCCTGACGAGAGTCTGACGAGAGCCCTGACGAAGAGAAAAAAGGGGGGGCCAGGCGCCTGTTCCGGGTCGCGATCGCGGCAGCCGCGCTCGTCCTGTGCGGGCTCGGACTCTTGTGGGCGCTCGTCGCCGCTTCGCTGCCCCCGCGCTCGGGCGAGGTGGACCTACCCGGCCTGCGAGCCGAAGTCCGGGTCCGCTTCGACGACATCGGCGTCCCCACCATCGAGGCCGGCAGCCGCGAGGACGCCTTTCTGGCGCTCGGCTATGTCACGTCAGGCGAGCGCCTGTTTCAAATGGACCTCCTGCGGCGCAAGGTCGGCGGCCGCCTGGCCGAGGTGTTCGGCGAACCCGCCCTCGACCACGACCGCCAGCACCGCGTGCTCGGTCTCGGACGAGTGGCCGAGGCGGTCCTGGCGCGTCTGCCCGAGACGGAGCGCGCGGTGCTCTCGGCCTACGCGGCCGGCGTCAATGCGGCCATCGATGGCAGCACCGTACTGCCCTTCGAGTTCCTGCTGGCCGGTTACCGCCCCGAGCCCTGGACCCCGGCCGACAGCCTGCGTGTGATCCTGGGCATGGTCCAGCTACTGACCTATACCGAAGGATCGGAGCGCATGCTGAGCGTCATGCAAGCCGCCCTGCCGCCCGAGGTCGTGGCGTTCCTGACCCCCGATACCGACCGCTACACCGAGCCCCTCCTGGGCGGCGTACGCTCGCGCCGGCCACCAACGGGCATACCAGCCCAGGCGCTTGCCGCCCTGCGCGTCGCCCCGCCCCGGAACGGATCGGCCGGACTGGTGCGGGCCGATCCGGTACCGATCGGGTCGAACAGTTGGGCGCTCGCCGGCCGCCGGACGCGTGACGGACGCGCCCTCCTCGCGAACGACATGCACCTGCCGCTCGCGGTCCCGGTGATCTGGTATCGCGCCGCCCTGCGCTACGCCGGGCACCGCCTCACGGGCCTCACCTTGCCGGGCATCCCCGGGGTGGTGGCCGGGAGCAACGGCCAGATCGCTTGGGGGTTCACCAACATCAACGCCGATGTGCTCGACCTGGTGCGCCTCGATCTCGACCCGGAGGACCCGAACCGCTACCGCACCCCCGCGGGTTGGCGAGCGTTTTCGACCGCTTCTGAACGCATCACGGTCAAGGGCGGGGCCGAAGTCGTGGTCGAGGTAAAGCGCAGCATCTGGGGCCCCGTGCTGGAGCGGCCGCTGCTCGCGGCGCCGGTGGCGTTGCGTTGGACGGCGCTCGAGCCCGAGGGCACCAACCTGGCGCTGCTCGACATGGATCGGGCTATGAACCTGGAGGACGCGGCGCGCGTCATGAACCGCGTCGGCGGGCCGCCCCAGAACGCACTGCTCGCGGATGGCGGCGGCCGGATCGGCTGGACCTATACGGGACGGTTCCCCAGGCGCCGCGGTCTCGACGGCGCCACCGCCACCGCCTGGGCGGATGGGTCGCGCGACTGGGACGGTTTCATCCCCGAGGGCGCACTGCCGCGCGTCTTCGACCCGCCGCAAGGCCTCCTCGTCACCGCCAACGACCGCATGCTGGGGGCCGACTACTCCTACAGCATCGGCCATGACTATGCCCACGGCTATCGAGGCCATCGCATCCGCCAGCGCCTTCGGGGGCTCTCGGCCGCCACCGAGCCTGATATGCTGGCGCTACAGCTCGATACTCGCGCCGCCTTCTACGATTTCTATCGGAACCTCGCCCTCGGGGTGCTGCGCGAGATCGACGCCACCGGGGACTGGCCGGAGGCCGGCGCGGTGCGGCGGGCGCTGGAACGCTGGGACGGTCGGGCGGACGCACGGAGTCTAGGATTCGCCCTCCTCATCGAGTTTCGCCGGCGCCTCACGAGCGAGGTATTCGCACCGTTTCTGGGGGCCTGCCGCGCGCTCGATCCCGGCTTCTCCTATACCTGGCACAAGCTCGATGTGCCGCTCCGCAAGCTCCTCGCGGCGCGTCTGCCGGAGACCTTACCCGATCCGGTCCGCTATCCCGATTGGCAGGCGTTCCTCCTCGAGGTGCTCAAAGAGAGCGCCGCGAGCCTACGCGAGGGGCATCCCGAGGTGCCGCTCGACCGTCTGAGTTGGGGCGAGGTGAGCCGATCGCAGATCACCCACCCGTTTTCCGCCCGCCTGCCGTGGCTGGCCGATCTCCTCGATATGCCGCGCGAGCCCCTGTCCGGCTGCCCCCAGTGCGTACGCGTGGTCTACGAGCGCCGGGTCCTGCACGGTGCCAGCGAGCGCATGGTGGTCAGCCCCGGCCACGAGGCCGACGCCATCCTGCACCTCCCGGGCGGGCAATCCGGGCACCCCTTATCACCGCATTATCGCGACCAGTTCCGCGATTGGTTGGAAGGGCGGGAGCTGCCCCTGGCGGGTAAGCCCGTGGAGGGTGTCCTGATCTTGAAACCTGCGGCCGGGGGTTAGGCCCTTTGACTGGTTGCGGTTCGATAGCGGTCTCGGCATACGGCCCCCCCCCGCTGGCCGGCGCGGCATGATAACGGTACACTCGCCTACCGCCACCCCATCGGATAGCACCCTCGGCTGCCTTGGCGCTCATCGCGGCCATGGCGCCCAAACTAAGTGCCGTTCCTCTCCGACCGCTATTTCCCAGCCGTGGTTGCTACACCGAGCCGGAGGCCTCATACCACTCTCGGGGAATCATTTCAAACCCGAGTTCTACAGCCTTACGCCAGTATTTCTTTGCAAGCGTAAGATCTGGAGGTATCCCCGGCATACCGGTACAGAAGATCGTTGCGAGGTTGTTATAAGCAATTCCGGATATTTTCCTTTCCCGATCCTCGTGTTCGCGTTGCCGGCTTCAGCTAATAGCAACAGCAGAGGCAACGCAAGTTCGTAGTCACCTTGCTGATAGGCATCTAGGCCATCATTGAGCTCACTCATGGGTGTTCAGTCGCTCCTCTCTATTTCCGGTAGATGTCTCTGATTTGCACACCTGGGATTGCTCACGACATATTGGATCAATCTGACGCGGGTCCACTAAACCGTCTGGCGTAATCGCAGGGCATGGTTTACCCACGGCCTGTGGAAATGTAACAGGCGCTTCGTATCCGGACACTCGTACCAACAGGTCTTGCATGGCCCCCCATAATAGACCTCTCGTATGAATCTACATCCCATCTTGGGTGGGGTCAACTCATCGGGGGAGCGACTCTTCGGAAATCGGCACGGGGATCAATTCGGATATGGTACGAGTGCCGGAATCGGGATCGGCAGAGCAGTCAACCCATTGGATCGGTATTCCGCATAGGATTGACAAGTTATTCGAGGCCCTATTCGCGTTTCGTCTGTGTGCGGGTGGTTGTAACTGACTGATTTAACTTCTGATTTGTAGAGACACGTCAGACCCTGGCCCTTTCGCTTGAAGGGGGCTATCCACTTCGCTCCACCAATGACCTATGTAGTAGTAAATCTAGTTTATTCAACCCAAGATGTTGTGGTTAGTGGAGG
This sequence comes from Pseudomonadota bacterium, assembly GCA_030860485.1. Lineage (NCBI taxonomy): Bacteria > Pseudomonadati > Pseudomonadota > Pseudomonadota bacterium. The sequence continues at coordinate 12,557 of JALZID010000340.1, forward strand.
GAAGTGGATAGCCCATTCGCTTGAAATCAATCAGGAGACCCGTGCGCGCCATCGCTTGATCGCAGCCAGCCCCGCGGACCGATACCCCGCGGTCTCGTCGCCGAAGCCGCGCGCCATGATGTTCATGAGGCGCGGGTCGAGCGGGCTCTCGAGCCCTTGCGGCGCGGTGTCGAGCGGATAGGGGATTGCAAGCCCCGGTCGCTGCGGCGGGGCGCGGGTTGCGTTGCGCAGCGCGCGCGCCGACCAGACGTTGACGAACTGGCGCCAGTCGAGGTGGATCAGGTCGAGATCGGGCCCGAGATGCTCGTGCCACAAGAGGAGGCGGAAGTGGATGATCTCCTCCGCGTGATACCACGCCACGCCGATCTCGCCGTCCACGCGCAGCGAGCGCCCGTCGAGGTTCGCCGAGCCGACCAGGGCGAAGCGATCGTCGACGATCAGTACCTTGCTGTGGACGTAGATCGAGGGCGCGCGGAACAGCTCCGGCCGGGTATGCTATGCGGCCTCGACGATCGACCTGCAGCTCTTCAGGACGCGCGGCGGATCTTCGTAGCGCACGCGCGCTCCGAGCGTAAACAGTCCGGCCTGCGGCCCGAACGCGTCGCTCAGGCGCTTCAAGGTCTGGTGCTGCAGGTGCATGCCGTGCAGCGTCACCGGGTCGGTATCGGCGGGATCGCCCGCCTCTTCCAGCACGAAGGGCACGAGCACGATCACGCGCAGCTCGGGGCTCTTGCTGCGGGCGTCGATGAGCCAGTCGGCCAGCACCGGCCAGCGCAGATACTGGTGCTCGATGTAGACGAACTTCTCCGCCGCCTGCAGCGCGCGCATGACGCACGCCTCGGTGTCGAGCCGGACGGCCTCGGGCGCCGGGGGCTGCGCGATCGGCCCGGTCACGGTGCGGATCATCTGGGCGATCGCCCTGCCGGTGCGGAACACCGGCGGAACGTCCTTGGCGATCGCGCTGTAGCGGCTGATCGGCAGCGGCGCCGCCGGCGCGACGGCATTCGCGTCGCGCACGAAATCGAGCGCGGCCCGCCCCTCGCGGTTCCAGCGGCCGCGGAAGGCGCGCACGAGATCGGCGACCACCGCGCCGGTAACGCGGAAATGCACGTCGTGGCGATAGGGAGCGGCCTCGTGCCGGCCGTTGCTGACCAGCACCCCGCCGATGTCGATGCCGCCGAGGAACGCGACCCGGCGGTCGATGATGCACAGCTTCTGGTGATGCGAGCCGACATGGACGGGATCCTGCGCCGCCGATCGCGCGCGGCTGAACGGGATGGAGGCGCCGGGATCGAACGCCACGTAGCGCCACAGCCGCGGCAGGAACTCGAAGGCCTGCCGCGCCGATTCGATGTTGTTTGCGGTCGTCCAGCCGTTCAGGTCGTCGACCGCCTCGTCGATCTGGAAATTCGCGGCGATGCCGATCAGCGGCAGCTCGAGCCGGGCATCGTGCATGCTGACGATCACCTGGAACCGCGCGCGGTCGAACGCGGCATTGGCCGATGCCGCCTCGCCGGCGGCCTTCATCAGATGGCGATAGGCCTGCCACGTCTCGAGATGCCAGCCGTATCCGACCAGCGGGTCGAAGTCGTTGAAGATGACCCGCACCTCGAGGCCGCGCTCGACGGCGTCGGTGAGCAGCGAGGTCCAATCGGGCAGGTGCGCGTCGCGCGCGGCGCGCGACTGCGTCGCGAAATCGGTGTCGAGCGACCAGTGCGCGAGCCAGATCGACGCCGTCGCCTCGATCAGCGCCTGCTCCATCGCCTCGTACGCGGCGCAGGCATCGATCAGCGGCTCGATGGAGCAGTCGCGCCGCGGCGGCGGGAGCCACCGATCGTCGTCGCTCGACCGCTCCTCGCGCAGGAACCCGGCGGGCAGGCGCCGCGGCATCAGTCGTTATCGGCCGGGAGCCAGTCGCCCTCCTCGTTCTGGCCCAGACCGGCAGGGTCGGCGTCGGCTTGACGCGCACCAGAGTCGTGGGCAGCCGGATGTCGAAGGGCTCGCCGACGGGGACCTCCTCGTCCGGCCTGCGGCGGCGCGCCGCGCGGATCTCGTCGAGATAGGCGGCGTAGACGCGGTTGGTGACCGGCGGCAGCTCGCCGCCGTCCCAGATCTCGCCGGTGTCGAGGAAATGCAGCACGCCGCGCTCGAAATCCGGTCGCACCGGCAGCCGCACGCGCGCGTATCCCGCCTGCTGGAACGCCGCGTGGATCGCATCGACGTCGCGCGTCCAAACCTTGTCGACCCAGGTACTGCGCCGGCCCCAGAAATAGGAGAAAAACTCGTAGTCCATGTTCTCCCACTCGAAGGCCTGCTCGAAGAAGCGCGCGTAGTTGCCCTCGGCGCGCGCCTCGTCGAAATCGACCCGCGCCTCCTGCGTATCGCTCTCATGGATCGCGTTGAACAACTCGAAGTACTGGCCGGTGATCATCGACACTGCGGCGCGCTTGAGCTCGTTGCGCTCGATCATGCGGTTCTCGAGCGGATCGCGTCCCTGGATGGCGACGCCCTGCTTAGCCTCGTGCTCGGCGAGGCGATTCCGATAGGTCTCCTCCTGGCTCACATAGGCCTGCACGAGCGCTTCGTAGGTGCGCTGCTGCCATGCGGCGTAACCCGCGTCGCTGCGCGCGCAGACGACCTCGACCACCAGCGCGATCAGTTGTACCGCGAAGAAGTGGAACGTGTATGGCAGCTCGCCGGTCTCGCTGTCGACCTCGACGTCGTTGTGGAACGCGTTGATCTGGAACTCGTCCATGTTGAGCGTCAGATCGGAGATCCACTGATGCTGGCCGATCTGCGCTATCAGCTGCGGCTGCGGCTCGGGCGTGACGGCGGGTAAGACGAACAGCTTGTGCCAGGTGACGCGGTAGCGGACTTCCCGGGCCTCGCAGCCGGGGGGAAGGGCAATCTTGCCGTGCTTGATGAGCGTGATATTGGTGCTCTCCGGCTCCCTCTCGATGTTCATGGTCTCGGAAACGATCACGAGCTCCGGCGGCGGCAACTCGACGCCGGTCGCTTGGTAGAGCGCCACGTATGTCTGGTAGTTGTCCTCGGTGATCTGCTCCGGGCGCACGGTCAGCTTCTGCGGCCGGTCGATGCCCTCGGCCGGCGCGATCTTGTACGCGAGCACCTGCAGGTAGAACGCAGCCGGCTCGGGCACCATGATGTCGAAGAACATCCGGATGCCGTAGTTGTAGACTTGGCCCTGGTAGACGCGATCGACCCATTGATAGAGGCCGATCACGTGCTCGGTGCCGGCGCTGTTGTCGAAGCCGTGGCTGTTCTTCTCCTCGAACTCGCGCAAGATGGTCAAGGTCTGCTGCTCGCGCACGCGCTCGGTGAGCTTCGCCGCCGTCTTCTCGGTGATCTCGCGCGCGTATTTCGACGCTGTCCGGTTTGCGGTTTCCTCTGCGGTCGCGGATTCGGTCTCGACCTTGATCTCGGCCTGCACGAACTTGCCGAAGCCGCCGGACACGCTGCTGCCGAACTTGAACTTGTCCTCCTCCTTGATCGTGTTCTTGATCTCGCGCTCCATCTCGAAGCGGTCGGTCGACTGGAGGTCGCGCTCCTGCTCGCGGTTGGTCTCGCGCTCGACGGTGAAGCTCTCCTCGGTGCGCTCGAGCCGCCGCGTCTCGCGGCTCCGGCTCTCGGTGCGCAGCACGTTCTCGATATGGGCGAGCTCGCCGGCCTCGTAGCGCACGATCTGCTGGCGCACGACCTCGAGATCTCCGACGCCCGAAGGCACCAGCAGGCCGACCGTGGTCGGAACCCGCGGCCCTTCGGGCGTGACCAGATCCAATCCGGCAGGGCCGAAGGACGGCAGGGTCGTGCCGCCGACCCGCCAGCGCGCCACCGGCGTCGCGAGCGTGGCCTCGAGCGCGCGCAGCTCGGCGCGCACGCGCGCGGATTCCGCCGACAAGCGGGCGACGATCTGCTGCTGCGGCTCGCGCGCCGGATCGAGGGCAAGGCGAGTCAGCGTCGCGCGCGTGCGCTCCGACAGCCGGCGGATCGCCGCGGCGTTGAGGACGAAGGACGTGCGGCGCGGCGCGCCGGCCGGCGCGGATTCCTCCAGCCGCGCGAGATCGGTGCCGCGCGCCCGGAGGATCTCCTGCGAGGCATCAGCGATGAGCGCGAGATCGCCGCGCAGCGCGGCGGTCGACGGCGTATCGCCGCCTCCGGCCGGCGCGGGCGGCTGCTCCTGCGCGGGCGGCAAGGGCACGATCTCGCTGGGCAGCACCAGCACCGGCTCGAGCAGCCGCTCGGGGTCCGCGCCGTCGAGCGATTCGTCGCCGGCGGCAATGCGCCCGATGAGGTTCCACAGCGCCAGCAGCCGAACGTAGTCGGCCAGCGCGCGCGGGGCGAGATCGGGACGCAGTTTCAGCACCAGGATGGCGCTGGCGAGCCGGGGCTCCAGCGCGCGGAAATCCGCCCGGGACGCGAGCTGTGCCGGCGTGACGCCGAAGCTGGCCTGGACGGCGCTATCGAGCTGCCCCAGCGACAGCGGACCGGCGCGCCGCAGCGCTGCGCCGAACGCGGCGAACTCGCGGCTCAGCGGCAGCGCCGCAGGATCCGCGCTGAATTCCGGCGTCTCGGCGAACCGCTCGACCGCCTCGAGCATCCGCGCGCGCGTCCTCGCCGCGCCGCAATGCCGCAAGCCGGCTACCGAGCGAGGTCAGTTCGGCCGGGATGGTGACGAGGCCGCCGATCTCGGGCGGCCGTGGCGAACGCAGGAAGACGAAACGGAAAATCTCGTTCACAGCCCACCTCCCCTCAAGGTTTGCGGCCAGAGGCCACGCTAGGAAAATAAGCGCCCTTTTTCATCGAAAGCAACAGTACTGATAGACCTGGGAATTGTCAATTACGCGAGTCTCGGTCTAGGGGCGGGAAATGTTCGAGCCGGTCATTGGCCCGAGGCGCCAAGTTTCGGGACCCGTTGGCGTCTCGCACGAGTGAAGGCGAAGGGGGATGGTCAGCTCAGGCGCTGAACCGAATCGAATCGGGTATCGGTTGGGGATCAGGCAATTTGGAATCGATCGAAAGCCAGGGCCAGGGATTGGCCCTGCTGGCTGAGGATAGAATGGCCGCGCCGGTGAGCGGGGCGGTGCCCGGGCGCACAAGTAGAGATGCCTGAGGATCTTGGCGATCACGGTGTCTTCGATGCCTGTCCTCAGCCTATCGAAGGGGCGGCGATGATCTTCAAAGAGCCGCCGCACTGGGGACACTGCTCGACGTCGATCCTGGAACACCCGTTTACAAAAACCCTCCCCGGCTTTCGCCCTTCGGGCCGGCGTTCGCCGTTCAAAACCGCTCCCGGCGGTTTTGTGAGCAAACCGGGCCCAGCTCATGCGGGTCGGCGCCGACGGAGCGCGCGCGTCATCATGGTCAGTCGAGGGGGCATTGGCGTTGACCGGCGCGCTCGGAAAGCCCGCGCGTTGACACAGCGTTCTTGCGCAGGCTGCTCCGCCTGGCTCGGGACGGTCGGCGCGAGTTTCGTGGTCTACGAGCGGCAGGTCCAGCCCGGCACCAGCGAGCGCATGGTGGTCAGCCCCGGCCACGAGGCCGACGCCATCCTGCACCTCCCGGGCGGGCAGTCCGGGCACCCTTTGTCAGCGCACTATCGCGACCAGTACCGCGTTGGAAGGGCGGGCGCTGCCTCTTGGCGGGTCAGCCCGTGAACGGTGTCCTGATCTTGAAACCGGCGACCGGGGCTAGCAGCCTGTCGGACTAAGGTTGAACGGTACAGCGGCGGCGCAGGTGCTGAGCGGGACCATCGTTGGTCGAACGGTCATTGATGCTGTAGGGACGGTGAAATGATGATGATCGGATCGATCCCT
>JALZID010000341.1 GCA_030860485.1 Pseudomonadota bacterium
GGACGCAGCTCGGCGGCTTCGCGGACTTGCAGCCGGGGCGCGCGGTGCGCGACACCGCGATCCGCGCCATCGTCCTCATCGATGCCCAGATCGACCATACGACGGGCCTCATGATGCTGCGCGAGCATCCCGGCCCGCTGGAGGTCTACTGCACCAGCATGGTGTACCAGGACCTCACCGGGGGTTATCCACTGTTTCGCGTGCTCGAGCACTATTGCGGCGTCGAATGGCATGCCGTGCCCGTGGACGGGGAACCCTTCACGATCCCCGAGATCACGGGGCTCCGGTTCACCGCCGTCCCGCTCAGGAGCGAGGCCCCGCCGTATTCGCCCCACCGCCATGCCCCGCATCGCGGGGATACTATCGGGGTTCGGGTCGAAGACATCAATACCCGGAAGAACCTCTTCTACGCGCCGGGTCTCGGGCACATTGAACCGCATCTCCGGCGCTACTTGGAGGAGGCCGACTGCCTGCTCGTGGACGGCACGGTCTGGACCGACGACGAGCTGGCCCGGCAGGGGATCTCGGAGCGGCGCGCCCGCGAGATGGGCCACCTGCCGCTCTCGGGGGAAGGCGGTATGCTGTCCGTGCTCGAGGGCCTGACGCGGCCGCGCATCGTCCTGATCCACATCAACAACACCAACCCCATCCTGGACGAAGAGTCGCCCGAGCGCCGGCTATTGAACCCAAAAGGGATCGAAGTGGCCTACGACGGCATGGAGATCCATCTATGAGCGAGGTGGCCTGGACGAGGGCGGAGTTCGAGGATCGCCTACGCGCCAAGGAGCGCTTCTATCACATCCATCACCCCTTCCACGTCCTGATGAACGCGGGCAAGCTCGAGCGCGAGGCGATCCAGGGCTGGGTCGCGAACCGCTTTTACTATCAGATCAGCATCCCCATCAAGGACGCCACGGTGCTCGCCAACTGCACGGACCGCGCGGTGCGCCGGGAATGGATCAAACGCATCCTCGACCACGACGGCAGCGACGGCGACGAGGGCGGGATCGAGGCCTGGTCGCAGCTCGGGGAGGCGGTCGGCCTCGCGCGCCCCGAGCTCTGGTCGCTCGCGCGGGTCTTGCCGGGAGTGCGGTTCGCCGTCGATGCCTACGTCAACTTCGCCCGCCGGGCGAGCTGGCAGGAGGCCGCCTGTTCGTCGCTGACCGAGCTCTTCGCACCCACCCTCCACCAACAGCGCCTGGACGGGTGGCCCAAGCATTACCCCTGGATCGAGCCGGAAGGCTATGCCTATTTCCGCAAGCGCCTGTCCGAGGCGCGCCGCGATGTCGAGCATGGGCTTGCGATGACGCTCGATCATTTCCGCACCCGCGACGAGCAGGAGCGGGCCCTCGGGATCCTGCAGTTCAAGCTGGACGTGCTCTGGACCCTGCTCGACTGTATGTGGCTCGCCTACGTCGACCACCGGCCGCCCTATTACAATGTCGAACGTTGAACGATGATGGCCTCCCTCGACCGTGAAGACACACCCAGCATCGCGCCCGGCTTCCGCTTGCAGTGGGAAGCGGCGCAGGGGGCCTATGTGATCCTTTACCCCGAGGGTATGGTGAAGCTCAACCAGAGCGCCGCGGAGACCCTGAAACGCTGCGACGGCACGCGCCGCTTAGGCGAGATCATCGCCGATCTGGAGCGGCAGTTCCCGGGTGTCGCGCTCGCGGCCGACGTGGAAAGATTCCTGGAGACGGCACATGGCAACGGCTGGGTGCGCTGGTAAGGACGGTTTCGATCGGGATCTGGGGCCGAAGCCGCTCTGGCTGCTCGCCGAGCTGACCTACGCCTGCCCGCTGCAATGCCCCTATTGCTCCAACCCCGTGGATTTCGCGAGGGTCAAGACGGAGCTGACGACCGAGGAGTGGCGGCGCGTGCTGACGGAGGCCCGGGCGATGGGGGCCACCCAGCTTGGCTTCTCCGGCGGCGAGCCCCTGGTCCGCCGCGACCTCGAGACCTTGATCGCCCATGCCCGGGCGCTCGGTTACTACACCAACCTGATCACCTCGGGCCTCGGCATGGACGAGGCGCGCGTTCAGGCGTTTCGCGAGGCCGGGCTCGACCATATCCAGCTGAGCTTCCAGTCGAGCGAAAAGGCGCAGAACGACTTCATCGCCGGCTGCGAGGCCTTCGAGCACAAGCTAGCCATGGCCCGGGCGGTCAAGCAGTCCGGCTATCCGATGGTCCTGTGCTTCGTGATCCATCGCGACAACATCGATCGCATCGAGCACATGTTGCGGCTCGCGGTCGATTTACAGGCCGACTATGTGGAGCTCGCGACCACCCAGTACTACGGCTGGGCGCTCCACAACCGCGACCGCCTCCTGCCCACCCGCGCCCAGCTCGAAGGGGCCGAGGCGATCGCCCACGACTACCAGGCCCGGTACCAGGGCCGGATGAAGATCTACTACGTCGTCCCGGACTACTACGAGACCCGCCCCAAGGCCTGCATGAACGGCTGGGGGGCGGTGTTCCTCACCATCGCCCCGGACGGCATCGCGCTGCCCTGCCACGCGGCCCGTATGCTTCCGGGGATCCAGTTCCCGAGCGTGCGCGAGCACGACATCGCCTGGATCTGGAACGAATCGCCGGCCTTCAACCGGTTTCGAGGGTTCGACTGGATGAAGGAGCCGTGCCGGACCTGCCCCGAGCGTTTCAAGGACTTCGGCGGCTGCCGCTGCCAGGCGTTTCTCTTGACCGGGGATGCGGAGAACGCCGATCCCGTCTGCGATCTCTCCCCGCACCACGACCGCGTCCTCGCCGCCATCGAGCGCGCCGCCAAATCCTCGCCGGCCGGATCGGAAGTGCCTCTGGTCTTTCGCAATACGCGAAGCTCGCGCGCGATTCGGTCGGCGCGGCCGGAGTAGTGCTCTTTATTGAGAGAAGGTCGCGCGGGAATTGCTTGACAGCTCGATCCTGAAAAACGCTGCCGACGGTGCCAATCAGCAGACACGTGGCTAAACGAGGAGACCAGTTATCCATGCACACCGCCAAACACGACGCCCTGGCTGCTATACAACGCCTGCCGGAAAACGTGGAGATGGAGGAGATCATGTACCGGCTCTATGTCCTGGAAAACATCCGTCGCGGCCGGGAGGACGCTGCACAAGGCAAGACCATTCCCGCCGAAGAGTTGTTGCGGGATATCGAGTCATGGTGAAATGGACGCCGCACGCCCGAAGACAGTTACGTCATATCCACGATTACATCGCCCAAGACTCGCAGCATTATGCCAAGCAGGTCACGCAAAACACAGGCTGCGGAAGCTCGGCGTCAGCCAAGACGCTCTCTGCCATTCTGAACGGGCAGGCAGGTATAAGTCCCACGATGGCTATTCGTCTTTCCATTGCGATGGCAATTTCGGTCCCGGGAACTCCGAGACCAAATGTTAGTTAGCGACCTTGTTGCCAGTGGCGTAACGAGAGGGGCAATTGTGGGCCAGGACTGGATGGTTGGCGCTCCACTACAATAAGGCCGACGAAGTGAGATCTTGCAGCCGACTAATCCTGCTCCTGCTTAATCGGTAGATCTGGCAGCTTGATCACTTGTCCCACCTTCACCCGATCTGGATTCAAGCCAGGATTAGCCTGAGCAATCGCTGTCCACTTTTTGGGATCCCCATAGAGTTTAGTAGCGATCTTGGCAAGAGTATCGCCGCGTCCAACCGTATAGGTGCCGGGCGAAGCAGTTGCTGGTTTTGCTGGTTCCATGGACGGAGCCACCGGTGCTGGCGGTGACGCTGTAGGAGCAGGAGGGGGTTCCGTTCCCTCGGCTGGCGGCGCGGTTACCTTCCCCGTTTCCTTGGTAACCTGGGGGGATTCCTAGCCTTCTTCTGGACTCAGAGATAGCCACACGGCACCGCCCGCAATCAGCGCGATCAATGCCGGTACCCCCCAAATCCAGGGGCGCCTGGACGCAGATCCTTCAGAAGGAACTGGTGGAGCACCAGAACGGCCAGAGGTAGAATGCAGTGAAGTAGGTATTTCGCTTCCAGGTGAGGCAGACTCCTCCCCTATTCGCTCCAGCACATGCTGGGTCATGCTCGCGGCGAGTTCATATTCGCCGAGGAAGACTTTTCCGGCATGCTCTTGCTCCAGCAGCCGTGCCTCCTCTTCGTTATGGGTACGCACGACGGTCACAATCTCTGGATTGAGTGTGCGAGCCGTGTTGATCATCTGTCGCACATTGAAGGTGTCAGGCGTAGCGATAACAAGGATGCTCGCTCGGGCGATATGGGCTTGGACAAGCACGGCCGGGTCCGACGCGTCCCCCGACACTGCAGGCACTCCGCGCTCTCTCAGTTTCTCGACCAACCTCACGGGTCTGCTCTGCTACCACATACGGAATCCCTCTCTCGGCCAGAGCATCACCGATCCGCCGACCCACCCGACCATAACCCACCAAGACGACCTACTTGGAAAGGTACTTTTGATCGGTAGACATGGGCAGCTCGGCCAACGGGTCGTCGGGCCGCTCAAGCATCTGGGCCAGGGTCGATCTGGATCGGATCCACGCCTGCACCGGTTCAATGGCCTTGAACACCAGTGGATTGAGAGCAATGGAGATCAGCGCACCGGCTAGGATCAGGCTCTGACCTTCGACGGGGAGCAAACCCAGGGTCACGCCGAGCCCAGCCAGAATGAAAGAGAACTCGCCGATCTGCGCGAGGCTGGCCGAGACCGTAAGCGCTGTGTTCAAAGGGTAACGAAAGGCAAGCACCAGCGCCACCGCAGCAAGTGACTTTCCCACAATGATGATGGCCACCACGGCAAGAACGCGTAGCGGTTGCTCGATGAGGACGGCGGGGTCGAATAGCATCCCCACCGATACGAAGAACAGCACCGCAAATGCATCCCGCAGCGGCAGGGACTCCTTGGCGGCTCGGTGACTCGACTCGGACTCTCTCAGCACCATGCCTGCGAAAAAGGCTCCCAAGGCAAAGGACACCCCAAACAGGGCTGTGGCCCCGTATGCAATGCTAACGGCTGCGGCCACGACGCACAGGGTAAAGAGCTCGCGCGAGCCCGTGCGTGCAACCTGCCAAAGCAGCCAAGGGAAGAACCGGCGTCCTACTACGAGCATCAGAGCGATGAATGCCGTCACCTCGGCGAGTGTAATGCCCAGCTTCCGCCACAGATCCGCGTATCCGCCGCTTGGCACGTTGCCGCCAAGCCATGCTGCCAGAGGCGGAAGAAGCACGAGCGCGAGCACCATGGCGAGATCCTCGACGATCAGCCAGCCGACGGCGATTCGCCCGTTCATGGACTCCAGAACGCCACGGGCCTCAAGCGCCCTCAGCAGCACAACGGTGCTCGCGACCGACAATGCCAAACCGAAAACCACCGCGCCTCCTGTCCCCCATCCCCAAGCAGCGGCAACGGTCGCGCCGAGTCCAGTGGCGACAGCCATCTGCAGTGCCGCCCCGGGCAACGCGATCTTGCGGACCGCCAGCAGGTCGTCCAGAGAGAAGTGCAATCCCACCCCGAACATGAGCAACATCACGCCAATCTCGGCGAGTTGCCCCGCGATTTCGACATTGGCCACGAAACCGGGGGTGGAAGGGCCGATGAGGATACCGGCCAACAGGTATCCCACCAGCGCCGGGAGCTTGACCCGCGCAGCGAGGAAACCCAGCACGAGAGCGAGTCCAAGAGCCGCAGCAATGATCGTAATCAGGGGAACGCTATGCGGCATCAGCTCTTGTCCTTGTTGGGGCGTTGTGTGTTATTACGGGGTCATCATCAGCCCTTTATGGGATCCAGAAGCGCTTTTCGTGCCCCCAGTAACCGCGTTACCCGCGCGGTCGCAACATGTGCTTGGTCAGGATTGTACTGTCGTTTAGGTGGTGGCTTTCGGTCCATGCGGATGCTCATCATGACCTTGTCCGTGTAGGCCATCGCGAACCCCGAGAACACGAAGGTCAGGTGGATGATCACCTGCCACAGGATCGCCTTTTCCGGGACGTGCTCGGCCTCGATGAAGGTCTTGAGCAGGTGGATCGCCGAGATCCCGATGATGGCCGTGGCGAGCTCGACCTTGAGGACCCCGGAGCTCACGTGGGACAACCATTCCGGCTGGTCGGGGTGGCCTTCGAGATCAAGCCGCGATACGAAGGTCTCGTAGCCGCCGACGATGACCATGAGGAGCAGATTCGAGATCATCACCACGTCGATGAGGCCCAGAACGACCAGCATGGTCTCCGTAGCGGTGAAGCTCCCGGCCCTCATGATCAAGTGCGAGAGCTCGATCATGAAGTGGTAGACATACACGCCCTGGGCGGCGATGAGGCCGACGTAGAGCGGCGCCTGGAGCCAGCGGCTCCAGAAGATGAAGCCCCCCAGCCATCGGATCGGGTCGCGCGTCTGCGTTGTTGTCATGAGGATGCCTGTCTCGGATGGCGGCGATTTCGGTATTATATCGGCAACACGGCCAACGAGGAGCGCCGGTGAGACTGACTGCAGACGGGCTTCGCCACTGGGAGAACAAGCGCATCACCTTGCTCGGCATGTCCGGGGTCGGCAAGACCCGGCTCGCGACCCTGCTGCGGCAATCCCAGTGGTTCCACTACTCCGGCGACTACCGCATCGGGACGCGCTATCTGGATGAAGCGATCCTCGACAACATCAAGTCCCAGGCGATGCAGATCCCGTTCTTGCGCGAGCTGTTCCGCTCAGACTCGATCTACATCTGCAACAACATCACGGTGGACAACCTGAAACCGCTGTCCACCTTCCTCGGCAAGCTCGGCAACCCGGAGCGCGGGGGCCTGGGCCTCGCGGAGTTCAAACGCCGCCAGTCCCTGCATCGCGAGGCCGAGATCCGCGCCATGAAGGACGTGCCCGATTTCATCCGCAAGGCACGCGACATCTACGGATACCGGCACTTCGTGAACGACGCCGGCGGCAGCCTGTGCGAGATCGACGACCCCGAGCCGCTCCGCATCCTCGCCGAGCACACGCTCATCCTCTATATTCAAGCCACCGCCGAGGACGAGGCCATCCTCATCCGGCGCGCTCTCGCCGATCCCAAACCGCTGTACTATCGCGACACGTTCCTGGACGAAGAGCTCGACCTCTTCATGCGCGAGCGCGGCCTCCCTTATATCGCGCTCGTCGATCCCGACGATTTCGTGCGCTTCGTGTTCCCGAGGCTCTTCCGATCGCGCATCCCGCGCTACGAGGCGATCGCCATGGAATACGGCTACACCGTGACCACCAGCGAGCTGGCCGGGGTCGCGAGCGAGGCCGATTTCCAGACGCTCCTCGCGACCGTGCTCGATCGGACCCCGGCCGGCGCCTGAGCATGCCGCTCGTCGCCAATTCCGAGCTGCCCGCCTTCGCGGCCCTGCGCGCGGAAGGCGAGACCGTCCTCGCGGGTGAGGCGGCCCTACGCCAGGACATCCGCGAGCTCCACATCGGATTGCTCAACATGATGCCGGACGCGGCGCTCGCAGCCACCGAAAGGCAGTTCTTCCGGCTGGTCGGCGAGAGCAACCAGATCGCGCAGTTCTACGTGCATCCCTTCACGCTCGCGGGGCTCGAACGCGATGCCGAGGCGCGAGCCCATATCCGCCAATATTACGAGGATTTCGAGGAGGTCCGATCGGACGGGCTCGATGCCCTCATCATCACCGGGGCCAATGTGACGCAACCCGATCTGGCGCTGGAGCCGTTCTGGCGGCCGCTCATCGAGGTCATCGATTGGGCCTACGACAACGTCACCTCGACCCTGTGCTCGTGCCTCGCGACCCACGCCGTGCTGCAGTTCCGTTATGGCCAGAAGCGCCGGCACCTGCCCGACAAGCGCTGGGGCGTGTATCCGCACCGGATCACCGATCGCCGCCACCCGCTCGTCAGGGGCGTCAACACCCGCTTCGACGTCCCCCACTCGCGTTATAACCAGATCGATCGGGGACAGTTCGAGGCGTCCGGGCTCACCGTGCTGATCGAGAGCGAGGCGGCCGGCGTACACCTCGCGGTCAGCGCGGACGGCTTCCGACTCGTGTTCCTCCAGGCCCACCCCGAATACGACACCGTGAGCCTCCTCAAGGAATACAAGCGCGAGGTGCAGCGCTTTGCGCACCGCGAGCGCGACGACTATCCGCCCTTCCCCGACGATTATTTCACTCCCCAGGTGCAGGCGATCCTCGGCGAGTATGCCGAGACGCTCCACGCCGCGCGATCGAACGGCAAGCCCCTCCCCGAGATGCCCGAAGAGTTGATCACCCCACACCTCGACAATACCTGGCACGACACCGCCCTGGCCATCGTCAATAACTGGGTGGGCAAGATCTACCAGGTGACCCACAGCGACCGCCGCCGCCCGTTCATGGACGGCATCGATCCCGACGACCCCTTGGGATTGCGGGCACGGCCAGACCGAGGGCCTTGATCATGGGATCGATGATGGGCGCGCTCGTTTCATTTGCTTTGCGGCCCAGTCCCGGATGTAGGAACAAGACGGCTTTAAGGGCACCTCTAAAAATTGTCTTTGTCACGGCGAATTGTGGTTTACAGCGAGTCATGGCTAAGGGATAATGTGCAGGTAGCGAGACACTGAAGAGCGGAGTCGATGACGATGCATGGCCAGCCTG
>JALZID010000342.1 GCA_030860485.1 Pseudomonadota bacterium
GCCCGAATCCACGCCTCCAACGTCCTTTTCTGTTCTGCAGTCATCGGCAAAACGTCGGCTGGTTTCCACATGAAACGGACTGTACCATAACCAGTCCTTATTGTAAAGATATTATTGTTACACTACACTAGTCGGCTTCCATCTCAACCGCGGGCCGGATGCGGCCGCGGAGTTCGTGTCTGCGGCACAGCTCGCCGATCTCTTCTACCGGCCCGATCTCGTGACCGCTTATCTGGACGGCAACGAGAAGGCGATCGCCGAGGCCAAGGAGAAGGGTGCGCTGGCCCGCTTCCGGACCCGTGATCTCGGTGCCGTCATCGCGAGCGGCCTCGCGCCCAAGCTGGAGTTGCTCGCGCCCGCGGAGCCGCTGGGCAACGGGCGCGACTTCCGGCTGCGGTTCCGGGTGAACGATCGGGGCGGGGGCGTCGGCCGGGTCGAGTACCGCGTGAACGGCGCCGTGATCGAGCCCGCCAAGGCGCGCCTGCCGGAAGCAGGGGGGCCGCAAGGGATCTTCAGCCAGGAATTCACTCTGGCTCCGGGCGGGAACGAGATCGAGGCCGTCGTGTACAACGAGAACGGCGCGGTCCGCTCGCCCGCCGTGCGCGCCCAGATCCAGGTGAGCGGCCCACAGGTCGAGCGGCCCGTGCTGCACATCCTAGCCGTCGGCATCGACAAGTACCGGGATTCGGCCCTTACGCTCCAGCACGCCGCGGGTGACGCCAGGGACTTCGCCGACACCCTGGTCCGGCAAGGACAGGGGCTCTTCACGCCCGGCATCGTCATCGTCTTGCCGGACGAGCAGGCGACGCGCAAGGGCATCGAGGCGGCCTTCGATCGCCTCTCCGCACGGGTTCAGCCCAGCGATGTCTTCGTGCTTTATCTCGCCGGGCACGGCCGGAGCTTCGACGGGCGTTATCACTTCCTGCCCTCGGAAACCGTCTACGAGAACGAGGAGGCCCTGCGCCGCCAGGGTTTGTCCGAGGACTATCTGAAGGCGCTGCTGCCGAAGATCCGCGCACAGAAGAGCGTCTTGGTCCTCGATACCTGCCATGCGGGCGCAGCCCTGAACCTGGCCCTGGCCATGACCCGCGGTCCGGATATCAAGGACGCCCTCTCGCGCCTCATGCGCGCGACCGGGCGGGCGGTCCTGGCCGCAACCAGCGACAGAGACGTGGCCTTCGAGGGTTACCCGGGATCATGGGGTCTTCACTTATGCAGTGCTGGAAGGACTGCGCGGCGCGGCGGACCGGCCCGAGCGCGACGGACCGCGCGACCGGGTGATCACCATAGACGAGCTGAGCGACTACGTGCACCAAGAGGTGCCCCGCCTGACGCTCGACAAGTTTCATAAAGAGATCTTCCCCATGCGCAGCGTCGAGGGGCATTCGTTCCCGATCGGCGGCTACTAGCTAGCCGCGCATGGACCGGCGCGCGGGCGGCTTGCGAGACCGCCGGGGGACCGGGCGGACCGGCGCGCCCGCCCGGGCGGAGGACATCGCGCGGGCGGTGCTGAGTGCGCTGGCGGACTGGCAGTCGTCCGCCCGGCCACCCGAGGCGTTGTGGAAGCGGGCGTTCAAGTTTCTGTCCGAGCATTGGCCGATGCTCACGGTCCTCGTGACGCTCGTGACCGCGGCCGGGGCGATGTTCTTGGAGGGTTTCTCCCCCCGCTATCCCTTCAGGGCGCTCGCCTTCAACGAGAAAGAACTGGCCCACCGAGAGCTGGAGTTCAAGGAGCAGCAGGAGGCGTTCGAGCGTGCGGCGCAAGAGCGCGGGCTCAAGGCCACGCTGGCCCAAGACAGCGTGCGGCTCGCAAAGTCCTTCCTCGATGTCGGCCAGATCGAGGAGGCCAAGCGCGCCTACGAGAAGGCGCTAGAGCTCGACCCGCTGCACCTCGAGGCCCGGCACGGGCGCTTCAAGACCGAGGTCTACGGCATGGCCGCGGCGGGTCAGCACGACCCCGAGATCATCAGGAAGCGCCTCGAATCGCTGCTCGCGATCGATGCGAAGGACCCCCACGCGCTGAGCATGCTCGGGAACTTGTACGCGCGGGCCGGCCTCGGCCGCGAGGAGGCGATCGGCAAGTACCGGCAAGCCATCGCCATCGACCCCACCGTGGCCGAGGCCCACTTCGGCCTCGCGACGCTCTACCTCAAGGATGAGGACCTCGCGGAGGCACAGGGGCCGATCGAGGAGGCCGTGCAACTCTCGCCCTGGAATCCGCGCTACCTCGAGACCCTGGCCTACGTGCGTGATCGGAGAGGCAATGTCCGCGAGGCGCTCGAACTCTATCAGCGCGCGATCAACTTGGACGGCCAGTACCTCTCGCCGTACTTCGAGATCGCTGCCCTCCAGCGCCGGCAGGGCTACCTCGAAGGCGCGCTCGCGACCGGCCAACGGCTCGCCGCGCTCTTGGACGACCCGAAGATCAGCGCCCTGCCCAAGAACCAGGAGGCGCTCTACTCCCTGGTCGAGGAACGACCGGTATATCTCCGCCAGCCTGAGGCAAAGCGGTGCTATGCCTACTGGACCGTCTCTGCCACCGCCTACCTCTTACAGCAACCGGAGGTCGCTCGTGACGCTGCCGCGCGGGCCCGCGCGTTGAGTATCCCAAACCACCTGGAGTAGTCCGGCTCCTCAAGAGCGATCTGCGGCGCCTCAAGGAGGAAAAACCCGAGCTCGGCGAAACAATCGACGGGTACCTCGCGGAGCATGTCGAGGGCGCGGCCAGGTAGCGTGCGCTATGCGCTGCGGTGAGGCTAAACGGCGCGCAACGGCGGGCCCTACCTTGCTCGCACCCTGAGCGGCTTGTGGGTCTGTGGACAACCTCCCTGTTGTCCACAGCCCTGTAATCCGTTCAGGCTCAAAAAAAGACCGCCCATGAGACGGTGCTGATACAAAAAGTGTAACCCATGTCTCCGGACTTTTTGCTACCTATCTCCCCGACCGTTCCGATGATCTTACCTCTTTAGCGTCACTAGAGACTGCACCGCCCGCTCTACAGTAGGCCATGCAGTTGAGCTCGGCGCAATCACTTCGAAATGCCCCGCATCTTCTATCTCTATCATTTCGATCTCGTCGCCGGCCAGTTGTGCTGCGGCCTCGTATTCCTTGCCGTATTTTGGCGGTACTAATAAATCTTTTGTACCTGTAATCAATATCTGTTTGACCCCGAGCGGCAGCAATTCAGTGGGCGAAGCATCGTGATACCTTTGCGGCAATTCACTTGGCAGCCCGCCTACAAGTTTAGTAATCGGAACATCGCCGCATACCTGCTTCTGGTGCGCCGACGGAAAGCTGCGTAGGTTTGCGGGCCCTGCTAGATTGACCGCACCTCGGATGCGTAATGGTTTCTCAACGAGGAGAGGACTGTTCTTAGGAAGGCGATGTCGAGCTGCAAGCCATAATGCCAGATGTCCGCCCGCGGAATGGCCGATGGCTATAACTTGCGTCAGATCAAGTTCATATATCTTCGCTATTGTTTTCAGGTGATCTGCCGCGGCTGCAACGTCATTAAATGTGCCCGGCCATCCTCCACCTGTATTGTCGACTCGGCGGTATTCGATATTCCAGGTTGCAATGCCGGCATGTCTGAGCGCATCGCACAGTGGAGCCGTGTTCTGTAGATCGGCAAACTTCATCCAACAACCACCGTGAATCACGACTGCAATGGGGAAGGGGCCTTTTCCTTTTGGTAAGCGCAGATCGGCAAATTGGACAGCGTCGCTGCCGTAACGAATCCTGTGGTCAGCGGGGGCCGCAGGCAGTTTATTGACATCCTGTGGCTTTAAGAGCTGGGCGGAAGGTGCTGGGCAATTAAGGCACAAAATAGCCAGAAGAGCCATTTGTATCCACGCTCGTTTTAGATTCATCTCCTTCCTCTTGCGGGAATATATCTGCGACAGAGCACGATTATTCTGTGTCCGCCGAACCGGAAGCGGTAGCCATTTGACCCCGCAGGACAGGACACAGGCCTCACAGCGACACCGCCTCGGCGCGTTCCCATAAGTGACGCCGACACCGGAATACCGGCCGCCCGAACGCCACCGTCGGCTCCGGATCGTGGTGCCAGCTCGCTTGCTGTTGCGCGAGGAATCCCTCGATCTCGCGGTCGACCGCCTCGGCACGCGAGCCCGGGCCCATCCAATCCGGGCCGTCGATCCGGCGCCACTCGGCGCGAGGCAAGGTGCCCGCGAGTAGCTGAGCGATGCGTTCGGTGGCGGCGCGCGTGCGGTTGCCGGTCAGGAGCCGTACCGGTACGTCGATCCGGGCGAACCCGGCGAGCGGCGTCCGATCCGCGACTTGCGCGTCAAGCTGCGCGCATAGCTCCGGCATGCGCCAAGCGATGGCCGCCCGCTCCTGGGTGGAAAGGCCCTGCCATGCGTCCGGGCCCGAGCGGTGGTCCACATAACGCAGAGCGGCCCGGAACCAATCGCCCGCCTCGACATAGCGCCCGAGCACGCGCCGCAGGACCGCGATGTCCAGGGCGGCAACCCGGGACTCCGGGTCCCCGAGCAGGAGCCCGAAGAGCGTCGGCTCGTACAGCACGAGTCCCCCGATGCGCTCGCGGCGCCGGTGCGCCAGCTTCAGGGCCACCGCCGCCCCATAGTCATGGCCCACGAGGTACACCGGGCCGGGAAAGGCATCGAGCAGGGGCTCAATCAGCGCCGTCTCGGCATCCAGGGACAGTGGCTGGTGCGCACCCGAGGCGCGGCCCGCGGCATAAGCGTGGAGCTCGGGCGCCAGCACGCGGTAGCGGACGCGCAGGCGCTCGGCGAGCGGCCTCCATTGGTCCGGCGTGCCGACAGCGGTGTGTAGGCTGATCACCGTGGAACGTTCGCCCGCCGCCCGGACAGGTCGTTGTGACCAAAGTGTGTTCATGATGGATCTCCTCGCTTTCACGAATCGGGTTCTTCCCGCCCTCGCCGGGCGATCCGACCGGGCAGTCAGCGAGCGTTTGTATCAGGCCGATTTCACGCCGGGGGGAGTCCGCACTGGTTCAGGCAAGGCCGGCGGGTAGCTGTACACACCGAGACCGCGTTCCATGATCGCATCGACGAATGTCTCGAAAGAGAACCATGCAGCACGCTTCAACCGTTTGATGATGTTCATCGTCATGTCCTCCCCGTTGATCTTCCTATAACGCTTACTGTCCCCTCATGTACGGTCTTTTCTCCCTCTCCCTCTGGGCTGTAGCTTGCCCATAACATGTGCTGGACTCAGCGCCCGCCGTGTCGTAGACTCGCGGCATGGTTACGATGGGCGGACGCACGTTCTCGCAGGAGATCCTGACTCGGATCGCCGAGGCCGTGTCGGCAGAGCCGGAGATCTCGCGACGGCAGCTGT
>JALZID010000343.1 GCA_030860485.1 Pseudomonadota bacterium
GAGGACTCCCACTTTTCGAGCTGCGTCCGTTCAGCCGGTTGCAACTCGATCGACAGCCTCGTGTTCGGCATGACCGTGAGCATAGCAATTGCCAGAGAATCTGTCAAGTTATTTAAGGGACACTACACTAGCATCTCCAGAAGCTGGTCCTGATCGAGCTTATCGAAGAAGCTTGTGATGTCCGCTTCCACGATGTACCCATAACACCCGTACTGTAAATTGAAGGTCAGGTCGGCGACCGTCTCCTTCGCACTGCGATTGGGCCGATAGCCGTTGCTGAAATCCAGAAAGTCCTGTTCATAGATGGCATTCAGCAACTTGGCGCAGGCCAGTTGTACGAGTTTGTCTTCCAACACGGGTATGCCCAGCGGCCTTTCTTTTCCATTCTCCTTCGGTATATAGCAGCGTCGCACCAGTTTGGCACGATAGCACTTGGTCTTCAACCTCCGCACCAAGTCCTGAATATTCTCCTCCAGGTGTTCCTGGTGCTGCACCGCCGTGACTCCATCCACGCCGCTGGCCGCGTCCTGATTCAGGTCTTGCCAACACTCCCGTAGAAATTCGGCGTTCAGGCACTGATACAGATTCTGAAAACGATGGTCTTTACTTTCTCTTGCTCGATTGCTTATTCCCCGCAGTGAGGTTGGCTCGTGTGGATCCAGCCCAACATGTCCGGCACGAGTTTCCTTTGCAGGCTGCGTACTTCCGTCAGGTCCTTCCCCTGGTAGTGGGCTCCCCACCGCCAAGTACTATGCCTGATAAGACACCCCAAGGACATCTAGCGCTTGCCCGCCCACCGGGCGCGTGGTTCTCCCACAACACGGTAGGTTCCAGCTTAGTCCTGTTTCCGGGTTTCCCCATCTGTGCCTCAGTAGCTGTTTACCTTACTCTTGCTGTCCCCACGTCCGGAACCCGTCGGGGCTTACCGAGTTCTCCAGCGCTTCTCTTCCTGCTTGCCACGGCCTGTGGACTCCGGCGGACCTTCATCGAAGCTGTACCAGCACTTCAGGGTGCGCGTCACCCCGACGGCCTACAGGATACTCTGTCTACGCTTCGCCTGTCTTGTTCGCCGCCTTCCAGCGACTCCGCCACAGACGCAAGACTCGATACGGGTGGGTGGCTGGCCCTTACCCGACGGGGACTTCCACCCCTGCAAGAAGCGCCGAGCTTGTCGCGGCGCGATAACGGTTCAAGATGGATGGCCGCCTGCAGCTGGATGCGGGCGCGGGGCGGTTGCGAACCGGGGATGGTCAGCGGTATAATCTGGCGGTCATTCAAAGCAGTCTCCCATCGAACTCGCGCAAGCCGACCGCGCACACGGGGGCCATTGGAAAGAATTTATGAGACGAGCGCTCGTCTTGGTTTTGCCGTGCCTAATGTTGCTGGGCTGCACGCACACGCCGAAATCGCACGCACCTCATCCCGCACCAGTCGCCGCCGCCACAACCAAATCTTCCGGCGAAAACGGTTCCTATGTTTTTGGCTGGGGCTTTCAACCGGAAGTGGTCGCGAAACCGCGCGGCGGAACGACGAAGGGAACCGCGGTCCGACTGGCGCCGCCCGTGGAACGAAAAAGCGCGCCCGGCGAATCGGCCTTCGCCCGCGACCGCGCCGCCATTTTGGCTATGGCCGGCGATTTTCGGACTAGTTTCCATTTCATGGATACCATCGGTCTCACCGCGAGTTACACGAACACGCGACCCTATTTTTCCTGGGCCACCGAGCACGTGCGCGTGCTCGAGGACAAGGGCGAGTTCCTCAGCCTGCAACACACGCTCGTCATGTTTTCTGCCGACGAAACGGGCGACGAGAGCAGACCGGTGTTGACCAAACATTGGCGGCAGGATTGGACCTATCAGGACACTGACCTGTATCAGTTCAAAGGGAACAACACCTGGGCGCGCGAGCAGCGCACGCCGGAGTCGGTGAAAGGCGCGTGGTCGCAGGCGGTTTTTCACGTGGACGATTCGCCGCGTTATGAAGTGGTCGGGCGTTGGGACCATTCCGGCGACGTTTCGCGTTGGTTGAGCGAACAAGATTGGCGGCCACTGCCCCGCCGGGAATTTTCCGTTCGCAAAGATTACAACGTACTCGAAGGCCGGCATCAGATTGTCATCGCGCCCACCGGCTGGGTGCACGAGCAGGACAATTGGAAACGCGTGGCCGGCGATAGCAGCGACACGGCGCAATTCCTCGCGCAAGAATGGGGCATCAATCGTTACGAGCGGATTACGTCGCCCAGCCTGGCCGCGGCGGATGAATACTGGCAGAAGACCACGCGTTACTGGGCCGCCGTCCGCGCGATCTGGCGCGACATCTTCGCCAAGCACGATCGCTTCTCGCTGAAGAAGACCGTGGACGGCGAGCAACTTTTCGAGCTGCACTTCGCCTTCGCCGAGGAGATGGCAAATGGAAAAGTTCGGGACTCCAAGGAATGCGAGCGCCACGCTCACGAGACCGTCGAGAAATTCCTAGTGCCTCAGAGGACCGACGTCACGCCTGTCTCCATCCTAAGAATCCGGCCCACAGTGACCCGGAGAGGTGACGTCAGCACCACGTTTAGTCGTCGCCGAAGGCGGCCTTGAGCGGCGCTATATCAATAACAGTCATTCGCTGTGACTTCTCAGTAGTGTCCGACAGGTTTCAAAGCAAGATCAGCTGGTTACTGGAGATGGTCGGTTCTTCGATTGGCGCCATATCGGTAAGCAACTAAAGCAAAGGCATTTGCTCGAAAGGCGTCACGCTCAGGA
>JALZID010000344.1 GCA_030860485.1 Pseudomonadota bacterium
TCCATCGCCTACTTGTCACCCGTCAACTACGAGAGGAGGATATGTTCAACACCGAACCCGCAACCACCGCAATGCACGGCTTGAATCCCAAGCCGTAAATCGTCCACGGAACGGGGGGAACTCCAATCACCCATCACCCACCTTCCCGTCCGACGCGACAGGACCGGTTGCAAAGGGCGTTGAAGTTCCTATCCTTTGATGTAATCGTACACATTTCAGAGTATTATAAACAGCTCTTATCGCGCCGGCTAGTATGCCGGCGAGAGTTGACATCTTTTTCGATACCTCTATAGTGTCCGACCGTGAGTGCGATATCCGATTTTTGAATTTTGAAGCCGGGATAGCCGGCCTCCCGCCTGCTCAGGCGCTGGCCTGGGGATTTCGCTGTGGTAAATGCGGCACTCACACCAGTCGCACGATCATGCTCGAGGAGCTGTCGCACGTCCTAGACGCGACTCCCGGCATGGCTTCCCGTGAGGACTACGCAGATGCAGTCTTGGAACACAACTGCCTTGGGAAAAGGACGGCGGCAACCCGCAAGCTGTCCCTC
Organism: Pseudomonadota bacterium; assembly: GCA_030860485.1. Lineage (NCBI taxonomy): Bacteria > Pseudomonadati > Pseudomonadota > Pseudomonadota bacterium. The sequence goes on from JALZID010000344.1 coordinate 551, forward strand.
CAAAGGCTTACCGAGCTCTATGGGCTTGATGCACGGGTCGTTCTGTTCCGCGTCTTAAGAGACCTTTGGGGACGGCACGAAACCAGCCGCCCGCTTCTTGCCCTCCTGCTGGCGCTCGCGCGTGACCCGCTGCTACGAGCAACTGCTCGGGCTGTGGTGACAACTCCGTTCGGGCACGAGTTCGCGCGGCAATCGATGAAAGACGCGCTTTCGGACGCGGTAGGTGAGCGATTGAACGATGCCACGCTCGACAAGGTAATCCGCAACGCCGCTTCGTCGTGGACCCAGTCAGGCCACTTGCGTGGACGAGGACGTAAGACGAGGCAGCGCGTCGAGGCAACCCCGGCCGCGGCGGCCTATGCGCTGCTGCTTGGGTTTGCCGTCGGACGGCGTGGGCGCCTGTTGTTCCAGACGCCCCGGGTTTCCGTTTTGGATGGCAGTCCAGACGAAATCATTGATGTTTCGGTAGGCGCGAAGCGGCTTGGACTACTCGATCTCAAGCAGTCGGGATCGATGATTGACGTGTCGTTTCCGACGTTGTTCACCGAAAGGAACGGGGGCTGATCCGTGGGGCACATCGACAGGTTGGCTGACCGCTACAAGAGCTATATCGCGCTTCCGTGGCAAAAGGACCTGGCGGGCGCGCAGCGTACCATCTTCGTCGTCTACGACAAAGCCGACGAACGGCGGCTGCGGGCACGTAAAGATCTGTTCGCGTTGGCCACCGCGGAGACAGGGCACGGATGGAAAGAGTGTGATTTGACTAAGGTCTTTGCGGAGTGGATGGGGAAAACGGAGTACCGGGACAGTTACTTCGAGTCTCCAGAAGATCTCGACTTAAAGCTAGAAGACGACTTTCTGGAACATGTAGCCGGGCGAGTGCGCGCCGTGCTTACGGCGCCTGAGGTTGACGAGAATTCGGTTGTGGGTGTCTATGGCATCGCCTCGCTTTTTTGATTCGTCCGTGTCTCGGAACTAATGAAAGAGATCGAGCGGGATATCAGAGGCCGAGTGGTTGTGTTCTTCCCCGGCGAGTACGAGAACAGCAACTACCGATTGTTGGATGCACGGGATGGGTGGAACTACCTCGCAGTCCCGATCACCTTGCAAGAAGATCGAGGGGTGTACGAGGTATGAAAAACCGGCATCTCTACCAGAGAGACCCGAGCAAGATCACCTTGCTGAACAACGGCGTCGCGACGATGACCGACGCTCACACCGACGATGAACGCCGCACCCTGCGCTTCGAGCTCGAGCACTTCGTGTGCGAAGGGGAGTACCAGCGAGGCCTGGTCCGTATTCTCGACTCCTACGTCAGCAACCAGGGTCAACCCGAGCAACCGGCAGCGTGGGTCAGCGGGTTCTTCGGTAGCGGTAAATCCCACTTGGCCAAGATGCTGCGTTTCCTGTGGACGGACTATACCTTCCTGGAGGATGGCGCCAGTGCCCGCGGTTTGGCTCGGTTGCCGAACGATGTCCAGGATATGCTCAAGGAGATCTCGACCCTGGGCAAGCGTAGACAGGGCCTGCATGCGGCAGCCGGAACGCTGGGCGCCGGTGCTGGCGACAGTGTTCGGCTCGCGCTGGTCGGGATCGTGTTCCAGTCCGCGGGGCTGCCCGAGAGCCTCCCGCAGGCGCAGTTCTGCCTCTGGTTGAAGAAGAACGAAATCTATGACCGAGTGTGCGCCGCCATCGAAGGGGAGGGACGTGATTTTCGCCGGGAGATGCATGACATGTACGTCAGCCCCCTGATCGCTAAAGCCCTGCTCGCGGCGGATCCAAGCTTCGCAGCCAACGAGAAGGAGGCCAAGGCGGCCCTGCGTGCTCAGTTTCCGAAGCCAAAAGACATCACCACGGACCAATTCGTGAGCGCATTGCAGGATACGCTTGCGGCCGACGGCCACATGCCCTATACCGTGATCATCCTCGACGAGGTGCAGCAGTACATCGGGGACGACACCACTCGCTCGTATGTGGTTCAGGAGGTGGTCGAGGCATGCAGTAAGCGCTTCGGCGACCGCTTGCTGTTTCTCGGCACGGGCCAGACGGCACTCTCCGGTACACCTGCGCTGCAGCGGCTGCAGGGACGCTTCACCGTCAACGTGGAGCTCTCCGATCACGACGTCGAGACGGTGACCCGCCGGGTCGTCTTGGCGAAGCGCCCCGACCGTGTCAACGACGCCAAGTCGACCTTGGAGACCAATGCGGGAGAACTCGATCGACACCTCGTCGGTACCAAGATAGGTCCTCGCAACGAGGACAAGTCGGTCCTAGTTGAGGATTACCCGCTGCTGCCGGTGCGCCGGCGCTTCTGGGAGCACACCCTTCGCGCGGTCGACCGTGCGGGCACCGCAGGGCAGCTCCGGACACAGCTTCGGATCGTCTACGACGCCATTCGGCGGACTGCAGAGGATCCGGTCGGTACGGTCGTTCCGGGCGACTTCCTGTTCGAGGAGATCTCCGCGAATTTGCTCCAGTCCGGCGTGCTACTACGAGAGGTCAACGAAACCATCATCGAGCAGGATGACGACACGCCGGATGGCTATCTCAAGTCGCGCCTATGTGCTCTCGTGTTCCTGATCAGAAAACTCCCACGGGAAGCCGGGGTGGATATCGGGGTTCGTGCCACGGCCGATGCGCTGGCCGATCTACTGGTGAAGGACTTGGCAAAGGATGGCTCCATACTGCGAGCGCATGTACCGAAGCTGCTGGATGAGCTAGTCGCCACCGGCACGCTCATGAGGCTGGACGACGAGTACAGTCTTCAGACCCGCGAGAGTAGCGAGTGGGAGGCCGAGTTCCGTAATCGGCAGACGAAGCTCATCAACGATCCGACGCGCATGAGTGGCAAGCGCGCGCAACTCCTTGGCGCCGCGGTCCAGGACGCCGTGGGGTCCGTGAAGCTCCTACACGGCAAGTGCAAAGAACCCCGGAAGCTTGCTTTGCACTTCGGCGCCGAGCCGCCGCAGGGGACTGGGCACGAAATCCCGGTGTGGATACGTAACGGCTGGGGCGCGGACGAAAAGAGCGTAATCGCAGATGCGCGTGCGGTGGGACTTGACAGCCCAGTGATCCACGTGTTCGTCCCCAAATCGCGTGCCGATGCGTTGGCCCGGGTCATCGCTGCCCAGAGCGCTGCCCGGGATACGCTGGAATACAAAGGAGTCCCCTCGACGGCGGAGGGCATCGAGGCTCGCCAGGGGATGGAGACACGCCTGACGGAGGCGACAAACAGTCTGCGCACGCTGGTCGCAGAGGTTATCGACGGGGCGAAGGTGTTCCAGGGTGGGGGGACCGAGCGCTTCGAGTCGACCCTGCTGGCGAAAGTGAGGGAGACCGCCGACGCATCCCCAGTAAGCTGACGAAATCGTAATCGAGAACAGGAGAGCGTGGCGATGACCAGACAGTTGACGGCGATTATTGAGCGGGAGGGCGACGGCTACGTTGCCTTGTGCCCGGAAGTGGATGTCGCGAGCCAAGGAGCTACCGTGGACGAAGCGCGCAACAACCTCAAGGAAGCGTTGGAGTTGTTTTTCGAGACGGCTTCCCCCGCGGAAATTCAACAAAGAGTCCACGACGAAGTCTACGTGACCCACGTCGAGGTTGCCGTTGCCTAAGCAGCGGGTACTTTCCGGGCGCGAGGTCTGCCAGATACTCGCTGGTCACGGCTTCGTGGAGGTCAGGCGACGTGGTAGCCATGTGGTGATGCAAAAGATCGACGCGCATAGCACCATCACGCTCCCAGTACCGGCTCCACAAGGAGCTGCGTGCGGGAACGCTCATGTCAATCATCCGGCAGTCAGGGTTGCCGCGCTCGGATTTCGAGTGACTTTGGAACCATGAAGACGCTCTCGCCGGAACTGCGCAAGCAACTCGAAAAAACCGTTGTTCGGGCCCGTGACGTAGCCGAGAAAGGCGCGCGCGCAGCGCTGGAGGCGCTCGCCGTGCAGCACCATGAGCCCTACGGACACATGACCTCCGGGCAGCGCACCCTGCGACGTCGCCTGCGCGCCCACGCGCGGCAGCTCGGCGACCGTCTCGATGCGCGTTCCGGGAGCCAGGGCATCGGGCACCTGGTCCATGAGTGCGCCTACGAGCGCTGGCACGGGATGCTGTTCGCCCGGTTCCTGTCGGAGAATCATCTGCTCATCGAGCCGGAGATGGGTGTCGCCATCAACCTGGAAGAATGCGAGGAGCTGGCAAAGGAGGAGGGTTCCGACAAGTGGGCGCTCGCCGCGCGCTTCGCGCGTCGCATGTTACCGCAGGTGTTTCGACCCGATCGCCCGGTGTTCGAAGTCCAGTTCGCCCGCGAGTACCGGTTGAAGCTGGAATCGTTGGTCGAGGATCTCGCGGCCGATGTGTTCACCGCGACGGACTCGCTCGGCTCGGTATACCAGTTCTGGCAGTCGAAGAAGAAGGCCGAGGTGAACCACTCCGAGGTGAAGATCGGGGCGGACGAGCTGCCCGCCGTGACCCAGCTCTTCACCGAGCCCTACATGGTCCAGTTTCTCCTGCACAACTCGCTTGGGGCATGGTGGGTCAGCCGATATCCGGACCGTCCCTGTCCGGTCGAACTGACCTATCTCCGTTTTGCCCCCTCTCCCCCGGAGACCCCAACGGGAGGGGGCGAGGGGATGGGCGATCCGATTCAGACCTTCTCGCTGTTCCAACACCGATATCCTGTACGCGATGGGTATATCCTTCCCATTGGAAAGGGGCGTGACGGGCGTTACGATGCCAGCCCGCCGTCGACCCTGAGCGTCTGACCGGTGATGAAGGCGGCCTCCTCGGAGCAGAGATACAGGGCCGCGTGCGCCACGTCTTCCGGGACCCCGAAGCGCCTGAGCGGGGTGTCTGCGATCACTGCCTCCTGTGCCTCGCGCGCCATGACCTCGTCGGCAAACGCGGTGCGGATCCAGCCGGGCGCCAGCTCGTTGACCCGGACCTCGGGCGCGTAGGAGCGCGCCAGGCATTTGCTGAAGCCGAGCACCCCGGCCTTGACGGCCGCGAACATCTCTGGATTGCGCCCCGCCATCCCCGACAAGGCCAGGTCCCAGGACATGTTGAGGATCACCCCCGACCCCGCGGCCTTCATGATGGGGGCGACGCGCCAGGAGCACTGGATGGTACCCTTGAGGTCCACCGCGATAAGGCGTTCGAGCTTTTCGTTGTCGCAGAGCACGGCCCCGGAACCAGTCAAAATATCGGCGCCGGCGATGTTGGCCCAGATATCGATGCGGCCGAAGGCCGTGAGGGTCGCCTCGACGAGGCGATCGACGTCGGCCGAAGAAGAGACGTCCGCCTGGATTGCGCGTGCCTCTGCGCCGGCTGCGCGGATCTCGGCGCAAAGCAACTTGGCCTGGGCCTGAGATCGGTGGTAGTTCACCACCACGCGCGCGCCTTGCAGGGCGAAGAGCCGGGCGATCGCCCGGCCTATACCGCTACTCGACCCGGTGAGGACTGCGATCTTCTGGTCCAGACGGTATGGCGTCACGGCGACTGGATCTCGTGCCGAGCGCGGCCACCTCAGCCTCGGTGAGCTATCGGACCGGGCTACGGGCCACGACGGGCGGCGTCATACGCGATGCCGATGATAACGAGCACGACGACAAACGCAAAGATGAGGATCACATTGTAGGTATCCATGGTTAAGCCCGTTCGATCTCGTCAATACACCCCGCGATCTTACTATGAAGGAACACCGCCATTGCACCGAGCAGTGCTATCAGAACGCCCGCCAGGATGAGGAGAAGGAGATTGGTACCCTGCGCGTTATCGGGGCCTTGTGCATTCGCTACAAGCCAACCGAGAAGACTGACGTCCACCGCTATGACAATACTTTGCCATAACTTCAGGTAGCCGATCCGCTCCTTGAGGTGATCGAGGTGGGCCACGATGGTGTCTGTGAAGAGCGGTGCGAGTACAGCAAACGCTACGAGGACGCCCTCTCACGCCCGGCTCTCTTTAGGGCAGCACATGCGCTTACGGCCGTGGTGCCTCCAGTGCCGCATCCTGGGGTGCCTCGGCCTCAGCTTCGCCACCCGCAAAGGTCCACCAGAGCCCGATCCCGGCCGCGATCCAGATGATCTCGCGGACGCGGCGCACCACCGCGCAGGCGAGCCCCAGGCTCGGATCGCCGGTCAAGGCCGCACACACCACCTTGAATGTCCCCTCCTGGGCCCCCAGGCTGGAGGGGATGAAGGAGGTCCCGGCCCGCACCAGTTGTACCAGCGCCTCCATGATCCACGCATCGACGAAGCTCACGGGGTGCCCGAGCAGGTACATCACGGCATAGACCTCACCCATCCCCATGAGCCAATTGAGGAGCGCGAACAGAAACGCCCCGACCATGCGTCCGCGGTGCGCGGTGTAGAAGCCCGCCATGCGCTCGTCGAACCCGTGTACCAACCGAACGGCACGGTCCCAGCGGAAACCCGGCCAGCGGGCGCCGAGATGCCGGCCCACCCACGAGCTGATCCGGTAACGCTGCATCAAGAAGAACAGGCCGATGCCCGTGGCGAGCCCGGCGAGACCGAGCCCGGCGATGGCCTTGTACGAATCACTCAGCCGCTCGGCCGGCAGGAGCAGCCCGAAACCCAGGGCCAGGAATACCACCAAGGCCATCAGGATCAGCGTCTTGGCCAGGATCAGCGAGACGCCCGAGTCTTGGTACCCGACTCCGTAACGGGCCTTGAGCATCAAGGCCTTGACCGGCTCGCCGCCCATGGAGCCGAACGGCGTGATGTTGTTGATGGCCTCTCCGGCCGTACGCACGAGATACAATCGCCACAACCAGCGCAGGTTGAGGGGCACGGTCAGGAGGGTGAGCTGCCACCCCGCCACGTCCATCAGGAAGGTCGCGGCGAAGAACAGCAGCACGAAGACCATCCCCAGGAGCCCGATGTCCCGGACATGGTTCAGGACCGCGGTCATGTCCATATCCCGCACCGCAAGCGCGAGGAGTAGGACCCCGAGGACCAGACACAAGGGTTTCACATAGGTCATAAGTATCGATCCGTTAGCATCAAGCGGGCCCGCCCGCCGGCCCGCCAAGGCCGAAGGCGGGATCGACCTCGACCCCCTCGGCTTGACCGGCGCGCCGCAGATCGTCCGGGGAGAGCGGTCTCCGTGAGGAGGGTGATCCCATGGGCACTGGGACATTAAAGGATTGGCCACCTGTTACTATTTCGATACACAAGAGGGGTTCTTCCGCTGCAATAATGTTACAGTATAAACCGCCTAGCGTACATTTGTTGCGCCGCCGCTTCGTGACCGGCCACTATCGTCAACGGGCCGTCCGCCGCAACGACCCCCGTCTCCCTTTCGGATAGCGCTTGAGACACTTACGCCCAAGAACGGTTTCTGGATGACCGCCCTACCCGAACCCGGGCCTCTCACCGGCCAGGACCTTGATGCGCTCGGCGCGGAATTTCGCCGCCGGCACCGGTGCCTGATCGTGCGCGGGGCCCTCGCGAAGCCGGTCCTCGAGGTTCTGCTCGCCGCCCTCCCGGCGCTGCGCCCGGAGGTGCACCGCAACTATCTCCCCGGCCACAAGAAGGGCGGCAGCATCAGCCGCTTCCAGCTCGACCGCCTGGCGCCGGTGTTCGGCGAGCTGTATCGTTCGGCGGCATTCACGCGCTGCCTGGAACAGATCACCGGGGAGCGCCTCCTTCCGTGTCCTTTGGACGATCCGCACACCTATGCCCTCTACTACTACACGGAAGAGGGCGACCACATCGGCTGGCACTACGACAACTCGTATTATCGAGGGCGGCGCTACACCGTCTTGATCGGCCTCGTGGAGAGCTCGGGCAGCCGGCTGGAATACCAGCTCGACCGCCCCAAGCGCGCCAAGCATGAGCGCGAGATCCACAGCGTGGCCACCGATCCCGGCACTCTGGTGGTCTTCGACGGCGACGGGCTCTACCACCGCATCACGCCGCTCGGGCGCGGCGAAGAGCGCATCGCGCTCACCCTGGAGTACGTCACCGATCCGAGGATGTCGCCCATGTGGCGCTTCGTGTCGAACATGAAGGACGCCATCGCCTATTTCGGCTTCGCCGCGGCCTTCGGTGGCGGCAAGCGCCCGCGTACCGGCCAGTGATCCCCGAACAGGACCGGGCCCCGCCAAGGGCGGTCATCCTCGCGGCCGGGGTCGGCCAGAGGCTCGGGATCGATCACCCCAAGTGCCTCCTGCGGATCGGCGGGCGCACCCTCCTCGACCGCCACCTCGATCATCTGGAACGGCTCGGGGTGGACGAGGTGGTGCTGGTCCTGGGCCATCAGAAGGATCGGATAGAGGACGCACTCCGAGGCCGGACCGGCATCAAAACCCTCGTGAACCCCGACTACCGGCAGGGCAGCATCCTGAGCCTGTGGCGGGCCAGGGACGAGCTCTCTGCCGGGCGGGATATCGTCCTGATGGATGCCGATGTCCTGTGCGGCCTGCCCCTCCTGCGCCGCCTCATCCAGAGCCCCATCGCGAATTGCTTCCTCCTCGACCGCGACTTCGAGCCCGGACCCGAGCCCGTGAAGCTGTGCGTGCGCGACGGGCGTTTGGTCGAATTCCGAAAGGAGGTCAGCCCAGCGCTCCGCTATGATTATGCGGGCGAGTCGGTGGGCCTTTTCCGTTTCTCGGCAAGGGCGGCGGCCGAGCTTGTCGGCCGCACGGAGGTCTACCTCCACGAGGGGCGGGCCGAGGCGCCCTACGAAGAGACGATCCGCGAACTCCTCCTGGCCAATCCGAACGATTTTGGCTTTGAAGACATCACTGGTCTGCCGTGGATCGAGATCGATTTTCCCGAAGACCTACGCCGTGCCGAGGAAGAAGTCCTCCCGGCACTCTCCGAACCATGAATCACCCTGACCCTGCGCCTGCCGTCTCGAAGTCCCTGCGACTGCGCCGGCTCCTCTATTCCCCACGGAGCGAATCGCTCATGGAGGCCCACAACGGCATGAGCGCCCGCATCGTGGAGGAGGCCGGGTTTGCCGGGATCTGGGCGAGCGGCCTCACCCTTTCGGCTCAGTATGGCGTGCGCGACAACAACGAGGCGAGCTGGACCCAGGTGGTCGAAATGCTGGAGTTCATGGCGGACGTGACCGACATCCCGATCCTCCTCGACGGCGATACCGGGTACGGGAACTTCAATAACCTCCGCCGCCTGGTCAAGAAGCTCGGGCAGCGCGGGATCGCCGGGGTGTGCATCGAAGACAAGTTGTTCCCTAAGACCAACAGCTTCATCGGCGGCGAGCGCCAGGCACTCTGCGACATCGAGGAGTTCTGCGGCAAGGTCAAGGCCGGCAAGGACAGCCAGGAAGACCCCGACTTCTGTATCGTGGCGAGAGTCGAGGCTCTCATCGCGGGCCACGGGCTCGCCGAGGCCTTGAAGCGCGCCGAGGCCTATCACGCCGCCGGGGCGGATGCGATCCTGATCCACAGCAAGCTCCCGCGTCCTGACGAGATCGTCGCTTTCGCCCGGGAATGGGCCGGGCGTGCGCCGCTCGTGATCGTCCCGACCAAGTACTACAGCACGCCGCTCACGGTCTATCGCGAGGCGCGGGTGAGCCTCGTCATCTGGGCCAACCACATGCTGCGCGCGGCGGTCGGGGCGATGCAGGCGGCGGCAAAGAGCATCCACGCCGCTGACACACCGGTCCACGTCGAAGATCACATCGCGTCGGTCGAGGAGGTCTTCCGCCTGCAAGGGGCGGCGGAGCTAGCGGCCGCCGAGCGCCGCTACGCCGGCCTGCGGCGCCCCGACACGAGCGCCGTGATCCTGGCCGCGACCCGAGGCCAGGCGCTCGCGGACCTGACCGAGGGCCGGCCCAAGGGGATGCTGTCCGTCGGCGGCAAACCGCTCCTGCGCCGGCTGGCGGACGAGCTGAAGAAACAGGCGGTGAACGACATCACGGTGGTCGCCGGTTACCGCGCCGACACGGTCGATCTGGCCGGCATCACCCTGGTCGTCAACGAGGACCATGACGAGAGCGGTGAGCTCTGGTCGCTCGCGTGTGCGGCACCCCGCTTCACCGAGGACATGGTGATCCTCTACGGCGATCTCCTGTTCCGGGGTTATATCCTGCGTGATCTCCTGGACAGCGACGCCGAGATCACGGTTGTGGTCGATTCGGCGCCCATCCTCGCCCCACCGAGCGGCAGCCCGGATCTCGCTTATTGCTCGCGCCCCGACGATCGATCACTCCTCGCCCCGGACATCCGCTTGTTGCGCATCTCGAGCGAACGACCGGCCGCTGGTGTTGCGCCGTCGGGCCGCTTCATCGGCATGCTGCGGGTCCGCGGCGCGGGCCGCGACTGGCTCACAGACGCGCTCGCCACGCTGCGCGGGCGGCCGGAGTCTCCAAAGCTCTCCATCCCCGATCTCCTCAACCACCTGGTCGCCCTGGGTCGGCCCGTCCGGGTGCTGTACATCCATGGCCATTGGCTGGACGTCAACTCGCTTGCCGATCTGGAACGGGCCGGGGATTTCACCCGCGGGGGTTCCGGGAAGTAGGGATTTCAGGTGCGTCCATGGGCGCCTTGAACTGCTCGCACAGCCCGGCGGCGATCTCTTCGGTGTACCGGTAACGGCTCTCGTCTTCGTAGACGAGGTCGAAGGGCGCGTCGTACTTGGCGTCGCCTGAGATGCGGCGCAGGTGGGCGAGCTGCTCGAGGAAGTAGCCCCGGTACATCATGTTCCCGCCGCCGTTGGCGAACACCGGGTCAGAGTCGCAGACCCGTCCCTCCGCGCCCGGCGAGTGCTGGTGCACGTTTGCGTGGGCCGAGGGGACACGGGAGCGACCATGATCGACTGCAGGAGGCCGTCCAGGTAGGTGCAGAGACCGTTGCCGCAGTAGCCGGGAGCGTTGTAGACGCCCGCCACGCCCGGCGGGATCGTGTGCCGGAGTAGAAGTCGGCCGAAGCTGACTTACGACCTGACGTACGCCATCTGGATGTTGGTCAAGATGGCGCAGGAGACCCCGGCGTGGTGGGAGGTCTACGTCGACGCGGGCGACTGCTTCGCCCAACCGATCGAAGCCGACTATCCTATCCGCTCATGAGCACCGACTTCTGGACCAGCTCGACCGGTATGGGCTCGTCTACAAGGCCGCGGCTCCCCCCTGCAAACCCGGAGGCACTCGTGGTGTTCGTCCATGGGGTCTTGGAAACCGTCGCCGGACTTGGAGCCATATGCCTCAGTGGGTCCTGGCGCCGAGATCAAAACTCGAGGTGCTTGGGCGTGCGCGGGAACGGGATCACATCGCGGATGTTGGTCACCCCGGTCACGAGCATCAGGAACCGCTCGAAGCCGAGCCCGAAACCGCTGTGAGGCACACTGCCGAAGCGGCGCGAGTCCAGATACCACCAATAGTGTCCCTCATCGAAGCCCATCTCGTTGATGCGCGACCGGAGCACATCGAAGCGCTCTTCCCGCTGGCTGCCGCCGACGATTTCCCCGATCCTCGGTACCAGGACGTCCATCGCCGCGACCGTCCGTCCATCGTCGTTGAGACGCATGTAGAACGCCTTGATGACCTTGGGATAGTCATGGACGATGACCGGTTTCTTGAAATGACGCTCGGTCAGGTAGCGTTCGTGCTCGGTTTGCAAATCGGCGCCCCACGCCGGCTCGAACTCGAAGGATTCGCCCGAGCCCCGCAGGATCTCGATGGCATCGCTATAAGGCAAGCGCTCGAACGCGTTTGCGGCGATATTCTCCAGTGTCGGAAGCAGCGATGGGTCCACAAAACGCGCGAAGAGCCCCAGATCCTCGCGGCAGTGATCCAAGACGTAGGTGACCAAATGGCGGATGAACTCCTCGCCGAGGTCCATGTCGGCGTCGAGATCATGGAAAGCCATCTCCGGCTCAATCATCCAGAATTCGGCCATATGGCGGGCGGTGTTGGAATTCTCGGCGCGGAAGGTGGGACCGAAGGTGTAAATCTCACCGAGCCCGAGCGCGAACATCTCGCCCGAGAGCTGGCCGGAGACCGTCAGCTTCGCTTCCTTCCCGAAAAAATCCTCGCTGAAATCGGCCCGTCCGTCACGCTTGGGGATATTGTTGAGATCGAGCGTGGTGACGCTGAACATTTCCCCGGCCCCTTCACAGTCCGAGGCAGTCAGGATCGGGGTCTGGATATAGTAGAAACCGCGGTCTTGGAAGAATTGGTGGATAGCATGGGCGAGCCGCGAGCGCACGCGGAACAGAGCGCCGTATTTATTGGTGCGCGGTCGCAGGTGCGCGATGGTGCGCAAGAACTCGTCGGAATGCCGCTTCTTCTGCAGCGGGTAATCCTCGGGACAGGTCCCGATGATCGCGATGCTATCGGCTTGGACTTCCCAACGCTGCCCGCTCGCGGGCGAGGCGACGAGCCTGCCTTCTACGGCAATCGCCGCGCCGGTGCCGAGATCCTTGACCTCGGCATAGTTACCGAGCCCGGCCTCCGCGATGATTTGGATGTTTCCGAGGCACGACCCGTCGTTAAGCTCAAGGAACGAGAGTCCCTTCGCGTCCCGGCGCGTCCTGACCCAGCCCTTGACGAGCACCCGCTCGCGCGGGGCTTCGGCGCCTAGAAGCGTTTTTACTTTTTCGCGTTTCTGCATGGTAGCCTCTTTCGCAGATCTCTGGTTGTCTCTTAAGTCGTAAGTAGCGTCACACCCCGCTGCCGCAGATATTTTCCCCCTGATCCCCGTAGGACGTCTCGCAGGGATCGTACAATTCGAATGAGGGCCACCTGCGCGACACACTCATTCGCGTAGATCTTCACGGGCTCGTACTTCTCCCGACATCGGAACGATACCGCGCGCCGGTATTCGAATCGTACTCTACACCGCACCGACTCGCGATTCGACACACACTAAGCCGAGCGGGGAGGTCTGGCAAGAAGTCGGTTGCGTACCAGCTTCCCTGCCCCGGTCGGTGCGCCTTGCGATCGAAGCCGACTATCCTATCCGCTCATGAGCACCGACCCCTGGCCCAGCTCGAGCCGGTGTGGGCTCGTCCACAGCCGCGGCTTCCCCTGCAAACCCGGAGGCACTCGTGGTGTTCGTCCATGGGGTCCGGGAACAGTCGCCGGACTTGGGGCCGTATGCCTCAGTGGGTCCTGGAGGCCGGTTTGGACCTCGACGTCGTTTCGTTCTCGTACCCGTCCAGGCCCTGGGAGCGGGCCGCGATCCCACAGGCGGCCGATGATCTGAAGAGTTGGCTCGACACCGAGCTTCAGGCCTACCGCCACCTCGTGTTCGTCACGCACAGCAGCGGTGGCCTCGTGGTCAAGGACATGTTGCGGGGAGCCGCCCGCGACGGTCACGTCGCGGTACCGGGATCGGCCCCAGGCGCCCCGCGCTCGGTAGGGCTGCGGACCCGCCGTACATCGCCGTGCCGCATCAGGGCGGGGCTGTCCTTGCCCCGCGCCGCCTGCCGCATGCTGTGGGTCACGATCAGGTCGTGTATTCGGTGCAGTTGCCATTAAACAGCGATTAAGCAGCCGATGGAAGCATGCTGCAAAGAGTTTCCTTGAGCGTCGTGCGAAGCAACTGTCGTAGCGGCTTCCAGCCGATACGGACATGCGTTTGGTTGACTTCTATTTCGATCCCGAGATAAGCGACGGAAGGGAATCCGTGGCGGAGATATGCCGTAAAGCCGTCCGCCGTACCGCGATAAGGGTAATTTAGCCGTAGCGTAAGCTCAGGCGCCGCGCTGCAAAGGACCCGGCGCCACGCGCCGCAGAGCGTTCGTTCCAACGCTCGCCGGGGATCGTAAAGAAGCCCGATATCGGCATGCCGTACCTGGCCGTCCAAAACCGGCGTGAAGCTATGGACGGAAAGGTGCAACACGGTGCGGCCTCGGCGGGCGCGGCGCGCGATCCAATTTTCCACCGCGTTCCGATACGGCAGGTAATAGTTCGCGGCGAGCCTCCGCCGATCGCTCTCGGGACAAGCCCGCGTGATGGCGGAGTACAACTTCACGTGATGTAAAGAGCGATTCAGATCGATTAACAGCCTACTTATGCTCCCGGCGAAGAGCGGTGCTTCCAACGCCGTCGCAAGCTCGCGCGCGAGCCGCAGCGCGCCGAGATCGGATCCGCGATGAGTTTTCAGCACTGCTTCCTGACCACGAAATAACGCACGGTAGCGGGACGGCACGCGGCGGCTCGCGTGCTCGCAGGTGACAATAACGCAATCAATCGAGGCCAAGGAGCTGGCGTCCCTCAGCCAGGCGGCGACAAAGCTCGGCGTAAACCGCGATAAGGCGCGAGCGTTGCGGCTCCTTACCCGCAGCGCGCAGCAGGCGCCGCGCGAGCGCAGGATCGTCCGCGGGGGTGTGCGCCAGATCTCGCCCGCGGGCGCCGCCGTGATCAGATGATGCCAGAGATCCCGCGCCTCGCAACGCCGTTCCGGAAACGTCACCACCCGCAGAAAGCGCGCCGGACGCTTACGTTGTTACAGATCATGTGAGTTAGCAATAAATAGCTACCTGATCTAATTGGCCTGGTGCCACGGCAGCCGGTTTTGAGCTCGATGCTCGTGTCGGCCGAGCAGTCGGATTCATCCTTCGCTCAATTCGTCTGTCCATACCCTGAAGCTCGTTAGCTTGTTGCGGCCGAAGGTGTGGCTGATGGGGACATCAGCCGCGTCGCGACCGCGGGCGATCAGCACCCGGCCGATGCGCGGCGTGTTGTTCCGAGCGTCAAAGGTGTACCAATGACCGTCAAGATATGCCTCGAACCAGGCGGCGAAATCCATCGGGTCATGTGGTGGCGGTACGCCCATGTCCCCCAGGTAGCCGGTACAATAGCGTGCGGGGATGTTCATGCACCGGCAGAATGCGATGGCGAGGTGCGTGAAATCACGGCAGACGCCGGTCCCCTCATCGAAAGCCTCCCAGGCCGTCTTCGTGGAGCGCGCATGCTCGTATCCAAAAGCGATATGCTTATGGACGAAGTCGCAGATCGCTTGGACGCGTCCCCATCCGATCGGGAGGTCGCCAAAGAGCCCCCAGGCCACCTCGGATAGCCGATCGGTTTCGCAGTATCGGCTTCCCAGGAGAAACACCAGGGTTTCCTCGGGCAGGTTTTCCACCGGCGTCTGTCCCGCCCAGGCGGCGACCACATCCGGCTTCCCGGGGTCCTTCACGACCGCATTGGCGGAGAGCCGAATTTGGCCCTTCGGCGCTACGATCCGGCTGCACCAATTGCCAAAGCCATCACGATAGGCTGTGATCGGGACCGGCGGGTCGGCGATGAGGTGGTCGGGAACGATGATATCGGAGACGCGCGTGAAGTGGACGCTCAAGGTCAATATCATCGGCGTCGGCTGCAGGCAGTCGTAAATCAATTCGTAGCCAATGCTAATCTTCATAATGGGTCTCCTGACGTTAGAGCTTCGCCGACCCGATATCGATGTACCGGGCCAGGTTACCAAGGCAACTCGGGGAGCTCGCTGAATACGTGCCGCACACCTTCGCTCCATTGACTGCTAAGCGCGGTGAAATACGCATCCCCCTCGTCGAACCGACGACGCATCTGCATTTTAAGACTGTCCCGTTGGTAGCAAATCAGATCGATTGGCATGCCTACCGACAAGTTACTTCGCATGGTCGAATCGAACGAAACCAGCACGCATTTCGCAGCATCGGCGAGTGTCGTGGAACGGGTAATCACGCGATCGATGATAGGTTTTCCGTATTTTGTTTCACCGGTCTGCAGATAGGGCGTGTCGAGCCCCGCCTCGATAAAATTGCCCTCCGCATAAATCCGAAAAAGCCGCAAAGACTCGCCGCTAAGTTGTCCGCCGAGTATGAACGAGGCGTTGAACTTGATGGCACTCTCTGCCAAATACTGACCGTCGCGGCGATCAATGTCGCGCATCGCATCCGCCACCAAAACCGCGACGTCAAACATGGTCTGCGCGTTCCATAAATTGCGCACCGCGCCCTCGGCGTCACCCCGTTGCTTCAGCACGCTGATCACCGCCTGTGTACCCGCCAGATTACCCGAGCTCAATAGAACGATCACCCGGTCACCACAGCGTTCGAACACCGTCATTTTGCAAAACTTTGCAAAATCGTCCACTTCGGCGTGCGTGCGAGAGTCCGAGGCAAAGATCATCCCTTTATCGAGCAAGATGCCTACACAATAAGTCATTTTTCGTTCTCATCGATACACCATTTCCTAGCGACGAGCGCGGGGATCGTCGCCAACTCCTCCAGTACCGCGGGGGACAGGCGCAGGTGGTTGAACGGCACCTCTTTCGAAGTCGACTCGTGGTTCGTGATTCCCGCCGCCCCCGGGCGTGAGCCCGGCTCACAACGCGGCGCCTTGGCATCGTGCCGATAGACAGCCGAACCCATCGGCACCGGCTCGCTGCACGCGCAAAGGAGCGTGACGGCGCAAAGGGTGGCGAGGCGGGACAGTCTCGGGCGCGTGGGCGGCATGAGCGATGTTGTCCGATGGCCAGGATGCCACGCCTCTGGCACGGCACTAGCGCTGAACCACAGGCATTGAATCACAGGCGGCAGAGATTGCAAAGGCGAGGCGGACGGGCGGGAGGGTGCCGCCCCGACCCGCCCGAACTATCTCGGCGCCGGCTCGAAGTAGAGACCGTCGTAAGGCGGCTCCAGGGGCGCGGCGGGCGGTTCCGTGCCGGGCGTCGAATTACACGTCCACACCTTGACCTGGCAGTTGCCGCCCGCGCTACGGCATTGGGCGAGCGCCCGGTCCTCGGCCGTGGTCCGG
>JALZID010000345.1 GCA_030860485.1 Pseudomonadota bacterium
GGCGCGCGCCGCCGTCGGCCGGCTGGCGGCGCGACTCGGGATGACCGTGATCGAGGACGTCGCCCTCGGGATCGTTGCCATCGCCAACGAGCACATGGCCAATGCCCTGCGGGTGATCTCGCTCCATCGCGGACTAGATCCGCGCCGCTTTCCGCTCTTCTGCTTCGGCGGTGCCGGCGGGTTGCACGTCTGCGATCTGGCGCGAGCGCTCGGGATCCGGGAGACCCTCGTGCCGCGCGACGCCGGGGTCCTCTCGGCGCTCGGGATGCTCGCCGCATCCAGCGGACGCCAGTTATCGCGAACGCTCTCGGGTGTCCTCATCCCCGCCCGGCGCCGGGAGATCGGGGTTGCCCTGCGTACTTTGGCCGAAGACGGCCTGGCGGCCATGGCCGGCGAAAGGATCGGGCTCCCAGATAAGAGCTACCTCCGCGCGTATCCCAGTCTCGATCTCTGCTACCGGGGTCAGGCCCATACCCTGAACGTCCCCTGGCAGGGCTCGGGCGGGCGCGCGCTCGAGGCCTTCCACCAGGCCCACGAACGGCGTTACGGCCATCGCCTCGGGACCCCGGTCGAGCTCGTCAACCTCCGGGTGGCGCTGCGCGGACCGGCCGCCCGACTGCGCTTGGCGCGGCCCCCCTCGGGACGCCCCGCAAGCCCCACGCGCTGGATCACCGTGTACGAGGTCGCCGCTCCGGTACCGGTCTTCGAGCGCGGCGCGCTCACCGCGGGACAAGGGCTTTCCGGGCCGGCCATCATCGCAGACCCGGGCTCGACCACCTACCTGGCGCGTGGATGGCAAGCCACGGTCGATGACCATGGCCATCTCCGGCTCCGCGACTCGGCCGGCGTGTGCTGACCGCGAGCGCCCGGTGCGCCCATGGACCTCGCCTGGATTGTCGGTTACCATGCGATACCGTCTCACGACCCTACTTTCGTTCGGCTCCGGAGGATCATGTTCATGGGCTTGTTGGAATTATCAGTGTGGGGATATGTCGCGCTGACCTTGATACTGACGCATATCACCATCGTCTCGGTGACCGTGTTTTTTCATCGGCATCAGGCGCATCGCGCGCTCGACCTGCACCCGGCCGTGTCTCACTTCTTCCGTTTCTGGCTGTGGTTGACCACCGGGATGGTCACCCGCCAATGGGTGGCCGTGCACCGCAAGCACCACGCCTGTGTCGAGACCCCCGACGATCCCCACAGCCCGAAGATCTACGGGATCCGGAAGGTCCTCTTGGAAGGCACCGAACTGTACCGCGTCGGGGCCGCCGACCCGGAGACCCTCGACAAGTACGGTTTCGGGACGCCCGATGACTGGATCGAGCGCAACCTGTACACGGCGCACACCAAAAAGGGCATCTTTAGCCTCTTGGCGGTGCTGCTGGTCCTGTTCGGTCCCATCGGCCTGACCATCTGGGCGATCCAGATGCTGTGGATCCCGGTCTGGGCCGCGGGCGTGGTCAACGGCCTCGGCCACTATTGGGGGTATCGCAACTTCGAGTGCGGCGACGCCTCGACCAACATCTGCCCGTGGGGGATCCTGATAGGCGGCGAGGAGCTGCACAACAACCATCACGCCTTTGCCAGCTCGGCCAGGTTGTCCAACAAGTGGTGGGAGTGCGACGTCGGCTGGATGTATATCCGCGCGTTCGAGTTATTGGGCCTGGCGCGGGTCAAGAAGCTGGCGCCGCAGCCGGCCTACACGCCCGGCAAGGCCCTGGTCGACTGCGAGACGGTGACCGCGATCGTCACCAGCCATCTGCACGTCATGGCGCGTTACGCCCGCGAAGTGGTCCGCCGCGTCCACAAAGAGGAGTTGCGCAAGGCCGAGGGCCCGGCGCGGCGCATGCTGAAACACACCCGACGCTTGATCACGCGCGAGGAGTCGCGTCTGGATGAGCATGCCAGGCACCGTCTGCAGGGGGCCTTGGAGCATAGCGAGGCGCTACAGGTGGTCTATCGGTTCAAGCAGGAGCTGCAGCAGTTGTGGAAGGAACGCGCGGCGACTCAGGAAAGCCTCCTGCACGCGCTTCAGGAATGGTGTCGGCAGGCGGAGAGCACGGGGATCAAGGCCTTGGAGGACTTCGCCCTTTCGCTGCGAGGCTATGTCTTGCAGCCGGCTTAGGACCCGGCCACCTCCCCGCCAAAAAGAAACCCGCGTCAGGCGGGTTTCTTTTTTGAGCCAGGGTGGGCCGGCGACAGTCTCCCCGCGGCCCGGGCTGCGCGCGGAACGCAGAGCGGCTTCGTACCCGGCTTGTGATCGTCGCCGTTCTGGACTACGGTTGAAAAGGTGGAATCGCTTCGCGGAAACTACCGGTGCCGGCGACGGCTTTAGCACCGCGGATGGCGGCAGGTGGTGGTTGCGGGGTCGGCACCGGCCATCGGCACACACAGTGAAAGGGGGCGAGATGTTTGAATCCGATGAAGAAATCGTGCAAGAGCTCCTCTCCAGCGATGAGGAGTTCAAGCGTCTGTACCAGAAGCACCACGGTCTGAAAGACCAGGTCCATCAGGCCAACGAGGGGTCCCTCCCGCTCGATGACGTATCGCTGGAGAACCTGAAGAAGCAGAAGCTGTTGCTCAAGGACCGGATGGCGGCCATCATCGCCAACCGACGCCGTTCGAGGGAAGCCGTGGGCGGCTAGCCGGGTTCCGCGCCAGGCCAACGCCGAACCGGCCGGTGTCGAACCGGTCGCTACGGCTCATTTACCTTGATCTCCGATTGGGCGATCTTCCGATTGGGCCGCAGTGACAGGCTCGCGGCCAGCCTATATTCTGACGCTGATCGGTATAGTCGGACCGTACGCTACAGCGCGAAGCGGATGCCGATGAACAGCAGCATGCTGGCGAGGACGGGGCGGACGACCTGGTCCGGGAGTCGGACCCCGAGGTTGCTGCCCAGGTAGATCCCCGGCAGCGATCCGAGCAAGAGGCTCCCGAGCAGGACGAAATCCACGGTGCCGAGGTGTGCGTGGCCGAGACCGGCCACGGCGGTCAAGGGTACGGCGTGGGCGAGGTCGCTGCCGACGATCGACACGGCCGGCAGCCGCGGATACAGGAAGAACAGCGCGGCCGCACCGAGCGCGCCGGCGCCCACCGAGGACAGGGTCACCAGGACCCCGATCACCAGCCCCACCAGCACCGTTGCCGGTCCCTTGAGCTGCCGATGCACGGCGCGCACGGCCTGGAAGGGCTCGCGATAACTGAACTCCAGGAGCTGGCGCTTGAAGAGCAGGACCAGCGAGGTGAGGATGAGCGCCACTCCCAAGGTCGAGGTGATCAAGGCCGTGTAGTCCATGCCCTCTTGCTGGAAATGTCGGAGCGCCAGCAAGGTGAGCCCGGCGCCCGGCAGGCTGCCGGCGGCCATGAGCCGGACGATGCGCCAATCGATGGTGCGCTGTTTGTGGTGCACGAGGATCCCGCCGCATTTCGTGATGGCCGCGTAGAGCAGATCGGTCCCCACCGCGATGGCCGGATTCACACCGAACACGAGCACCAAGAGCGGGGTCATCAACGATCCGCCGCCAACCCCCGTCAGCCCGACGATGAAGCCGACGACAAACCCTGAGAGCGTGTAAGCGAAATCCATGAGAGCTGGGTCCTTGTGGTTGGTGGCGTGCCTGTCTGCACTCTAGCAGCAAGATCCTATATCGATAAAGAATACTTTGTTATACCCTTATAGCCCGAGTGAACTAGGGTCGGGCGATGAAACTTCAACAGCTGCGCTATCTCGTGGAGATCGCGCGCCACGACCTCAACCTGTCGGCCACGGCCGCGGGCCTCTACACCTCGCAACCGGGGATCAGCAAGCAGATCAAGCTCCTGGAAGAGGAGCTCGGGTTGCGGGTGTTCACCCGCAGCGGGAAACATCTGACCGAGGTCACGCCGGCGGGCCAGGCCGTCCTGGAAGTGGCGGACCGCATACTCGCCGACGTCGCGACCATCCGCCGCATCGCCGAGGACTTCAAGGACCACCGGCACGGGACCTTGAGCATCGCCACGACCCACACCCAGGCGCGCTATGCGCTGCCGCCCGTCATCAAGGCCTTCATCGCGAGGTATCCCGAGGTCGCCCTGCACATGCACCAGGGCACCCCGATGCAGATCTCGGATCTCGCCGCGACCCGCCAGGTCGATTTCGCGATCGCGACCGAGGCCCTGGAGCTGTTCGACAACCTCGTGATGCTCCCCTGTTACCGGTGGAACCGCAGCATCCTCGTCCCACACGGGCATCCCCTCACCGAGGCGACGCCGCTCACCTTGGAGGCGGTGGCCGGCTACCCGATCATCACCTATGTGTTCGGGTTCACCGGCCGCTCGCAGTTGGACCAGGCGTTCCGGAGGCATGGCCTCGCGCCGCGCGTGGTCCTGACGGCGGTGGATGCCGACGTCATCAAGACCTATGTGAAGCTCGGTCTGGGGGTCGGGATCATTGCCGGCATGGCCTATGATCCCAGGACCGACCAGGACCTCATGCCGCTCGACGCCGGGCACCTGTTCGAGCCCAGCGTGACCCGGATCGGGTTTCGAAAAGGGACCTTTCTACGCGGCTATATGTACGATTTTATCGAGGGCTTCGCCCCCCACCTCACGCGCGCGGTGGTAGAGGCGGCCGCCACCGCTCGTTCCCGGGAAGAGACCGAGGCATTGTTTACGGGGTTCGAGCTGCCCATCCATTGATACCGTCTACCGGGAGGACTACCGGGCGCATCTGACGTTGGGTTGAAGGGGGGCGGAATGATGTGTCATGTGACGGATCGCCCCGACAAGCATCTATCCTGCGGCCCCGCCGAAAGAAAAGCCCCTTGCAGGGAGGGGCCTTGGGATTGCCTTGGTTTCCCGGATTCCGCTTCGCGGCGTCCGGGCTACTGGTGCACTCGTTGACATCGATCGACGTCACAGATGCGTGCCATCACGCATACCAATCGACTATCGTCAGCCCGGGGATCCTGGAAAACTCGCTCACGTTGTGTGTCACGAGTATGGCCTGATGGGCCTTGGCGGTGCCTGCGATCAGGTTGTCGAGCGGGCCGATGGGTAATCCGCGCCGTTCAAGATCCGCGCGTATGCCGGCCGCGGCGGTGGCTTCTTTCCTTTCGAAAGGCAGCACCGTCACGAAGCCAAGGAAGTCTTCGAGCTGGGCGCGCCGCACACGCGGAGCACTGGTTTTCGCGAGACCCACCTCCAGCTCATAAACCGTGATGGTGGAAACGGCCACCTCTCGCGGAGCCACTCGCAAGAGACGCACGGCCACCTTGCCCTTACCTTTGAAATAGTAGATAAGGGTATTGGTATCCAGCAAGTACATACATTACAGAGGTTCGCGGAGCGAGTCCTGCCCCACTCCCTGCCGCAGATCCTCGGCCTCCGGAAAATCGGGCCAAGTGCCGGCGAGGGCCGCGAGCTGCGGAGGCCATTCGTCGGAAACCCGCTCGCGAACCACCTTCGCCACCCACTTGCTCTGGGACAAGCCCGATGCCTTGGCGACTGCCTTGAGCTTGCGGGCCGTGTCTTCATCCAGATATAGATTGACCTGCGCCATGCTATCCACCTCAAGCGAATAACGCCCGTTCACGTATATGGACAAGTATAAGTGCCGCAGCCCTCGCTCGCAATAGTGCCTGGGGAACGAAGGATGGTGAATAGGAGCGGATCGTAGCCTGGGTGAAGCGCAGCGGAACCCAGGGAACGACGACCTGTCCGGTAAAAGAAAAGCCCCTCGCGGGGAGGGCTTTGGAGTTGCCTTGGTTTCCCGGATTCCGCTTCGCTGCATCCGGGCTACGATCCCTAAATAATCTATAAACCCGCCCTACGGCCCTTGCGATGTGAAATCACAGTAGCTTGACCGATAGGCCAATCGACAACGATACTTGCGCGAGGGCAAGCCCAGCCATCCATTTGATCACGTCCAACCTGAGCTCGGCGAGGTCTGCCTTGGTTGCCAACCGCGTGGCGACCGATTCCGAAAGCGCCTCTTGTTGCGCTTCCGCCATGGCCTTGGCCTGGGGCCTCGGGGACGCCGGCGGCCTTGAGCCTTTCGACGAACTTGAGGGTATCGAAGGTAACGGTTGTCATGGGGGCAGTATAGCCTGGTCAAGAACAAAGCCCCTCGCGGGGAGGGGCTTTGGGGCAGCGCGGGTATCCCGAGGTGCCACGGCGGCCTTGAGGGTGTCCCGGATTCCGCTGCGCGGCACCCGGCTACACGTCCAGCATAGGGGCTACGCCCGCTAGGCCGACGACACCGCAATTGCGATGGGCGCGGGCCCAGTCATTTGCGAAACGGATTTGATGATCGTAAGTTTACCGTCGATTCTCTGTCCCGATTGCAGATCTTCCGAATATAGCACGGAGCAGCCCGCAAGGAGGGCGGCGGCAACGATCGCGCGTCGTAGATGTGAAAGGCGTAGCGCTCGGCGAGCAACCGGGCGCGATCATGCGTCTCGAGGGTGAGTGGCTCGACACCACACACGGCTCGGACGATGCTCACGGCCTCCCCTACCTCGCTTCAGGACATGCCGAGCTTGCGCCTCGCGACCGCGACGAGCTCGTTGAGCACCTGCACCGAGACGAGACCCCCGCTCGCCGCGATTCGGCGCGATCGGCCTTTGTTGGATCGGAGGAAAAGAGATATAGCACTACATTCGTGTCGTGGAACGGCTCAGGCACGCTCATTGACCTCAATCCGATCGAACCTGTAGCTCGCGGGAAGGCGACCGCGGTACTTGCGCAGGCGAGCCAGCAGATCTCTCGCGCGGGGCTTGCGGCCGATCTCGACGGATCGTGTCCCGAGCACATGGAGCTCGATCTCCTCCCCCTCTTTGAGCTCCAATGCTTCGACCACCGACGCCGGCAATCGGACCGCCAGGCTGTTTCCCCATTTCGATACGCGCATGGCTTGTAGGCCTCGTAAGGATATACGTGATAGGACTAACGAGGCTTCGCCTCAGACCGACGAGATGTATGTCGTAAGGCCGGGGCGTGGTGCATAATGGAAGGAGAGGCTCCGGTTCGACGGTGAAGAACTGCACGCAGTTCTTGCCAATGATGTAGGCC
>JALZID010000346.1 GCA_030860485.1 Pseudomonadota bacterium
CTTCCACCGTATCCGGGAATGGATGAAACGGTGGAAGCGGCTGAATATTCGGCCCCTTCTCAAGCTCAACAGGCTCGCTTTCTTCGGCAGGTGGCGCGACCATAGCCGTGTTAATAATGGGTTGGTCGGGCTCTTTACATCTTGGGTATTCCATTTGCAATGTCCTTGGATCGGTAATCACGCCAGCGAGCGCCGAAGCCGCCGCCGTTTCAGGGCTGCACAAATAGACCTGATCGTCGTTCGTGCCGGAACGGCCCGGGAAATTACGCGGAACGGTACGCAGGCTGATCCGCCCGGTGGCCGGTGCCTGCCCCATCCCGATGCAGCCGTTGCAGCCGGCCTGGTGGATGCGGCCACCGGCCCGGATCAGTTTCCCCAGCAGTCCCGTCTGCGTCAGGTTTTCCAGCATCTGGCGGGAAGTGGGATTGATGTCGAAAGAAACCCGGCCGTGCACTTGCTTGCCGTCCAAGATCAACGCGGCGACAGCGAAATCCCGCAGTCCCGGGTTGGCCGATGAGCCGATCATGACTTGATAGATTTCCCGGCCTGCCACTTCAGCTACAGGCACGACATTGCCCGGGCTGCTCGGACAGGCGATCAGCGGCTCGAGCTCGGACAGATTGATTTCTTCGTATTGATCGTATTCGGCATTCTCGTCAGCAACGATTTCTGCCCAATCTTCACCACGACCCTGGGATTCGAGGAAGCGCCTAACCGCCGCATCCGAGGAGAAGACCGTCGTGGTAGCGCCAAGCTCGGCCCCCATGTTGGCAATCACGTGGCGATCCATGGCCGTCAGTCCATCCAGCCCCGGACCGTAATATTGGATGATTTTTCCGATGCCGCCAGCGACGCCATGGCGGCGCAACATCTCCAAAATGACGTCTTTGGCGCTTACCCACTCGGGAAGATCCCCGATCACCTTGACCCCCCAAATTTTAGGCATCGTGACGTAGAACGGTTCGCCTGCCATCGCCAGCGCGACCTCCAGGCCGCCAGCGCCGATCGCCAACATTCCGAGGGAGCCGGCGGCGCACGTGTGGCTATCCGAGCCCAGCAACGTCTTGCCTGGTATGCCGAAGCGCTCCATGTGCACCGGATGGCTCACGCCGTTTCCGGGACGGCTGTACCAGATGCCAAACTTTTTGCAGGCGCTGCGCAGAAACAAATGATCGTCCGGATTCTTGAAATCGGTTTGGAGCAGGTTGTGATCGACATATTGCGCGGAGAGCTCGGTCTTGACTCGGGAAAGGTTCATCGCTTCGAGCTCGAGCATCACCATGGTTCCGGTGGCATCCTGGGTAAGGGTCTGGTCGATTCTAAGGCCGATCTCGTGTCCGGCTTCCATGCGGCCCTCGACCAGATGGCTGCCGATCAACTTCTGGCTGACATTTTCGCCCATGCTTCAACCTCCTTTGGTTTTCGTGTGGAAAGCGGGCGGGGCGTTCACGACGTTCAGCCGCCGGACCGGCCCGTTTCCATGTGACTCATGGTTTCAAGCGCAAGGTTCGCATGCGCGTAAGCGCCGCCCGCGCGCATTTCGGCGGCGACCCAAATCGCTTCCATCACCTCCTGCTCCGTCGCCCCGTGCTTCACCGCAAGCTCGGTGTGGCCGCGAATGCAGTGCGGACATTGGGTGACGTGGGCCACCGCGACCGCGATCAACTGCTTGGTCTTGACGGGCAGCGCACCATCGGCGAACACGCGTGCGCTGAAAGCCTTGAACGCGGTGGAGATTTCCGGTGCGAGCTGGGCCCGTTTGCGTGCGAGTTCTTTGCTGAGTGGGGGATAAAGGTCCATGTTGTCTCCTCGTTCGAATCAATGCTTGAATTGAACCGTCACCCCAGCGAAAGCTGGGGTCTCCTAACGGAAGAGGCGCCATTTTCTGACCTAAATGCCAGCTTTCACTGGCATAACGGACACAGTTCGACTCGCTGGAGTCGGTACCGGCACGCCCGATGCCTGCCATCGGCGCGGCCAGCACGTAATGGCGCGGCTCTGGGTCGGGGCGTAGCGCAGCCTGGTAGCGTATTACAGTGGGTGCGTGGGGGTCGCAGGTTCGAATCCTGTCGCCCAGACCAAACACCGGCCATACCCCCGAGCGATCAGCTCCGGCGGATCTCGGCACGCATGAGTTCGGCGTCCTTCAAAGAATAGTAGAGCCAGATACGGCCGTCCTCGATGATCACTGACGCCGCAAAGGCGATGTCGGTCGCGGTGCGGTCCTCGACCGGCGGCGGCGTGATCAGCGGCTGGATCCCGCGCGCGACCACCTTGGTGCAATTGCGGTCGAACGCCGCCCAGCCGATCCGCCAGCGCGCATCGCGCGTCGCGCCGTTGTAGAACATCACCGGCATGTCGGCGTCGTCGAGCAGCATTGGCCCGGTCGATAAATGCCAATTGTCCCAGCTTTCCTCGCGCGGGCAGAAGGGCGCCGGCCGCTCTTTCCATGGCCCAGCGACACCCACGCCGCGCGCGAGCCCGATCAGCGAAGCGTCGTCCTCGGCATATTCGTAGAACAGCCGCCAGTGACCGTCGGCGGTCCGCATCACCGTCGCCTCTTTGGTGTTGCCCTTGGTCTTCGATGAGGCCAACGCGACCCCCATTTTCTTGAGTTCGCCGATCGACGGCCCCGCCGCGTAGAGCATCTGGCCCGTCGCGAAATCGTCCTCGACGCCCGTATAGTAGACGACGTAGCTGCCGTCCTCCATGCAAAGGGGGGTCGGATCCTCACAGCCTCCGAAGTCGATCGGGTCGGGACCGGGCGTGATCGCGGGTTCGTCGGCCATGACGAAATGGACGCCGTCCTCGCTTCGCCCGTGCCAGATCACGCCGGTGTCGGTGAGCGGCGCGCCCATCCTTAGCCGCGCACGGATCAACATCTCGTAGCCGCCCTCGGCCGCCCAGACATAGGGGCTCATATAGGCGCGCTCGGTCAGCGCCGGCGGGCCTTCAAGCGTCACCCGCTCGAGCCGCTCGACGTTGAAGTCGAGGATGACCGGATTGGAGGTGACCTGCTCGCGGTGCATCAGGCGCCCTGCCCCAGCACCAGCGACAGGCCGCCATCCATCACGACCGACGCCCCGGTGACATAGCCCGCGGCGGGCGAGGCGAGCCACAAAGCCAGCCCGGCGACCTCCTCGGGCGTGCCCGCGCGGCCGACGGGGATCGCGGCCTCAAGCGATCGACGATACTCGGCGTCGGCGACCGCGCGCGGGTTCATCGGCGTCAGGATCATCCCCGGCGAGATCGCGTTGACGCGGATGCCGTTCGCCGCCTCCTCGAGCGCCATCGTCTCGGTCAGCCGCTTCAGCCCGCCCTTCGCCGCGCAATAATCCGCCGCGCCCGCGCGCACGGCTTTCGCGTGGATCGACGAGATGTTGACGATCGCTCCGCTGCGCCCGGCCGCGTGAAGGGCACGGACGAAGCGGCGCGAGGTCAGGAAGGCGCCGGTCAGGTCGGTCGCAATCAGCCGCTCCCACTGCACCAGCTCCATGTCAGCGACGTGAATGCCGCTCTCGTTCAACCCGGCCGAGTTGATCAGCACATCGGCGATGCCAAGTGCGTCCTCGACCCGCTCGAAAGCGCCGGCGACCGAAGACTCGTCGCGCACGTCGCATTGAATGGTGACGCCGGACCCGCCCGCCGCCTCGATCTCGCCGAGGCGCTCGCGGGCCGCCTGGTCGTCGTTATGAAACAGCAGGGCGACTGCGTAACCCGCATGCCCGAAGCCAAGCGCGCAGGCGCCGCCGATGCCCGATTCCGCGCCAGTAATCACAACCGCATCGTCGCGTGAAGCCATGACTCTCAGAATGATCAGAGTGATGTGAAAGTTTCCGCTGTCCTACACAAAACCAAACGGGTTATTACTACGAATCATAGCGAACCGAGAGAATAAGAATTCCAAAAGCCCTTTTTCCTCTGGAGCGAAGATACGACTGGACCGGTAGGCTGTCAAACGTGCACGGTGTCGGGCCGGAATCGGTGATCGGGCTGTCGGGCGACTGGGTTCGCCAAGTACCGGGGCATTATGCGGCTTCGTCATGACCAAACCTTATCAAAACCAAAAATCTTACGCCGAGTGTTGGACGAACGCTGAGACTTACCCGGTAAGGAGCAAAACCGGTTGGGCGCCCTCGTCGGCTCGCCTCACGCCTCACCTACAAAATCTGAGTATGAGTGCATAGCATCCCACTAACCCACGCCGACAATCTGGTCACACGGCCAGATGCTCGAACACCTATGCCCAGCTAGAATGACTGTGCCACGCTGGCAAGCGCAGCGTAAGTCACCGTTTTCCTTACCAAAAGGTATTATTCGCAAACCAGATTACCGGATGGCATGCGTTTGCTGAGGTAGGGTAGAGAGACACGGCAACTCGCTATATTTGTCAAAAAAGGTGCCGGTAAGCTTTACGCCTCCGGTGGTAATACTTACTGACAATGTAGTCTCACCGTGGCGCGCGCCGCGATCGGGTGTTTAATCTCGCGGAACACCCGCAGCAGGGCCGGATAGGTGGGCAGGGTGTTCCGAGTGATGTCGTCGTTCACGGTGAGGCGAAACCCGGTCAGGCGAGCGAGCATCCGGTAACCGGACACCGTCGAGGGCGAGAAGTAGTTCATCCGCCCATAGAAACGCGAAATATCTCGGGCATAACACAGGAGCCAGGGGCCGAGCCACGGTGCCGTCAATGCCCGCGGGACGAAATCCGATAGCGCCAACCGCCCGCCCGGCGCCAATACGCGCCAAGCCTCCCGGAAGAACTCCAGACGACTCGCGAAATGAAAGATGCACTCGACGGCCACCACCACCTGGAAGCTGCCATCGCCATAGGGCAGCTTGCAGGCATCGGCGGCTACGAGACTCACGCCGTTGCCGTGCCTCGGGGTGAGGAACCGCCGCGCCTCTGCGATCTGCCGCGGGTCGATGTTGAGGCCGTGCAGGGTGAGATCCGTGTAGCGCCCGTCGAGCAGCGCAAGGGTGCCACCCAGCCCGCAGCCCACCTCCAGGATGCGCTGGCCGTTTCCGACATCCGCGAGGCAGAGGAGCCGCTCGGACAGCGCCTCCTGGGCCGCCGCGAGCCCTTCCAGGGAATCGTCCGCCGCTTCCGGGTCTCGATAATAACCCCAGTGCCCGTGGCGGGTGCCGAGCGCCCGGAGCAGCGGGCAAGCCGGCGGATCGGGCGAATGGGCCAGCGCGCCCAGGATTTGATCGAGGTACGGCAGCCGAAGCGGACGGCCCATGCGCTCAGCGCTCAGCCGGCTCGAGCAGTCGTTTTCAGCGCCGGAACAGCCACAGCAATGCGGATACGACGAGGCTCACGAGGAGCCCAGTCACGATCGGGAAATAGAATCGGAACCCTTCGCGCTCGATGACGATGTCGCCCGGCAGCCGGCCGAGCCCGAGCTTCAGGATCCACGGCCACAGGAGTCCCGCCACGAGCAGGACGGCGCCGAGGATGATGAGGGTCCGTGCCATGCCTCATCAGCGCATCGTTTCGACACCGCGTTCCGAACCGACGAGCAGGACATCGGCCGGGCGGCGCGCGAACACGCCGTTACACACCACCCCGGGGATCTGGTCGATCTCGCCCTCCAGGCGCGCGGGCTCCGGGATCTTCGTGTGATGGACATCCAGGATCACGTTGCCGTTATCGGTGACGAAGCCCTGGCGCCAGCGTGGCTGTCCGCCGAGCTTGACGAGCTGTCTGGCCACGAAGCTCCGTGCCAGGGGGATCACCTCGACCGGCAGGGGGAAGCGCCCCAGGACATCGACGAGCTTGGAGTCGTCGATGATGCAGACGAACAGGCGGCTCGCGGCGGCGATGATCTTCTCGCGGGTCAGGGACCCCCCGCCACCCTTGATGAGGTGCAGGAAACGCGTGGCCTCATCGGCGCCGTCGATATACAGGGGCAGATCGCCGGCGCTATTGAGATCGACCACGGGGATGTTGTGCCTGCGGAGCAGTGCCTCGGTGGCCTGGGAGCTCGCGACCGCACCCTCGATACGCTGCCTCACGCGCGCCAGGGCCTCGACGAACAGCTCGACGGTGCGGCCCGTACCGACCCCTATCACGCTCCCGTCCTCGATGTGATCGAGGGCGGCCTCTGCGGCGCGCCGCTTGTTGGCATCCTGGTTCATGGGCAAGCTCCTCGCGGTCGGTCTGTCGGTGGTATCTTATGGGCGATGTTGCAGCACTACGTAAAACTGATCCTCACCGCGCGGGTGTACGACGTGGCCCGGAAAACGCCGCTCGATCCGGCACCGGAACTGTCGCGCCGTCTCGGCAACCGGGTGTGGATCAAGCGTGAGGACCTGCAGCCGGTATTCTCCTATAAACTCCGCGGGGCCTACAATCTCATGTACCACCTCACGCCCGCGGAGCGCGCGCGCGGGGTGGTGGCGGCCTCGGCCGGCAATCACGCCCAGGGGGTCGCGCTCGCGGCCCAGCGCCTCTGCGTCGCGGCGCTCATCGTGATGCCGAAGACCACCCCCGAGATCAAGATCGCGGCGGTGCGGAGATTCGGCGCCGAGATCGTCCTGCACGGAAACACCTATGACGACGCCTGCGAGCATGCCCACCGCCTGCAAGCCGAGCGCGGCCTGTGCTTCGTGCATCCCTATGACCATCCGCTGGTGATCGCCGGACAGGGCACGGTCGGCAAAGAGATCCTGGAGCAGCGCGCGGGCGATCTCGACGTCATCTTCGTACCGGTCGGCGGGGGCGGCCTCATCGCCGGTGTGGCGGCCTATGTCAAACACCTGCTCCCCGCCATCCGCGTCATCGGCGTCGAGTGCGACGAGGCCCCGAGCATGAAGCGGGCGCTGGAGATGGGCGAGCGCGTCGTCCTGGACCGCATCGGCACCTTCGCCGACGGCGCGGCGGTGAGGCAGGTGGGCGAGGAGCCGAGTGGGCCGTAAAGGGGACGGATCGGATCGTCGAGGCCTACACGGACTGACGGGGCTCCGCCGGTCGAGAGGGACAGGTCAAAGACGGTAGGTGGCGGGAGCGCCCTCCCATGGATCATCTGATTGACCGAGGGAGTGGAGGAATAGGAATTTCAAAAGCCCTTTTTCGGATCCTTGAAATTGCCCCGATCCCAGGCCGAGGACCGGTATGCTTGACATCTTTATGCGTGGACAAGGGCCTGTGCAAAGTCACCAAGCAGAAATACCAGCAGTTGGTTGGTCGTCTGACGGAAAACACGCTGCGTCTTTGGGCGGCAGCCGAAGCCATGAGCTTGGGACGCGGCGGCATCACCCTGGTGGCCGGTGCGACCGGTCTGTCGCGTACCACCATTCACGTCGGTATCAAAGAACTCGAACAGCCCTTGGGCAAAGAGCGTTCTGGGTTGGCCACCGCGCGTTTCAGGATCCGCCGGCCTGGGGGTGCCCCTGACCGAGCAGCAGCCCGAATTGCTGGCGGAGTTGGAACGCTTGGTGGATCCGCTCACCCGGGGCGATCCGCGCTCGCCGCTCCGCTGGACGTGCAAGAGCACCCCGCGCTTGGCGGCGGAGCTCCGGTTGGGCCAGGGTAATACCGGGTTTGAGGAAGGTGTCGGGATCGGGCAGCGAGGCCAGTTTCTCCAGGGGCGTCATGACCAGCCGTTGGGGGTAGCGTTTTTTTACTTGCCCTTGGCATCAATGGTGTCCTCGGCAAACATGCAGGGGCGGTGGAAGTTGAGGTAGGGGGTGAGGTGCGCGGCACAGAAGGAATTGATTTTCATCGCAAAACGCTGCGGGATGTGGCTGTAGCCGAAACACTTGCGTACCACGGCGCCATTCTTGGTCTCCGCCAGGCCGTTGTCGTTCGAATGGCGCGGGCGAGACTTGGTGAACTCGATGCGGAGCTTCTCCAGCAGGCGAGCGACCCGGTGATTGATGTACTCCGAGCCATTGTCCGCGTGGAAGCCGCGGATCGTAAAGGGGAAGTTGTCTAGTAGCGCCTCGATCACCGGAAGCAGATAGGCCTCGGAAAGCTTCTCGCAGGTAGCCACGCCCTCCCACTGGGTCACGCAGTCCACGACGTTGATGTGGTAAAGGCCCTTCACCCCATCCTCATCGCCCTGGTGGACGCTGTCGATGCGCAGGTAGCCGGGGTTCCCGTCGGGTTGCGGCGCGCGGCGCTCGCCGATTGGGATGCCGGTGGGACGGGTCTTGGCCCACCACTGTTGGCGGCGCGCCCGGTAGCCCGCGGCGGTCCGCAGGTTGTAGAGATGCGCCACCGAGATGAACGCCAGCCGCGTATAGCGGGTGTCCCCGAAGACCAACAAAGCGCGCTGCATCAAATGCTTGGTGGCGGGTCCCGAGAGCGGGTCGTGCAGGGCGTCGGTCTCGGCCAGAAGCGCTACATCGGCGGCCGTGTACTTTCGGGCAAAGCCCTGTGCCGGCGGACGGTAGCGCTTGGTGAGCCCTCCTGTGGCCAAGCACTGCCGCACCAGGCGGGTCAGCTGCTGCCGTGAATCATAGGTTATGTAGTTAAGGATTCGCGAAAATCGGCTCCAGACCGAATTGCAGCCGCCCACGTTGTCGATCCCGTTTAGGGTGTGCGCGTCGTGCGTTCCCGGCGAGGTAGTCGATGGCGCGTG
>JALZID010000347.1 GCA_030860485.1 Pseudomonadota bacterium
GCGCATCTTTCCGGAGATATGGGCCGTGACGATGTGGCCGTTGGCGAGCTGGACCCTGAACGTGGTATTGGGCAAGGTCTCAATGACCTTGCCTTCCATCTCGATGTGTTCTTCCCTTGCCATCGCCCCCAATCTACGTGTCGCACCCGGCTCGGCCGCGATGGGGGTAGAGTCGGGCAATCGACCGGCACCGGCCTGTGACGGCGGGTGTCGGGCTTGCGGGTATCGGCATAGGGGTTCTAGATGATCGGGTTTGGCGGGGCGCATTGTGCCTGAAAGCCGGCCGGCCCGCAAAGGGATCAGCGGCCGGCGCTGACCGTCCGCGCGCGCTCCCAGCGGCCGCCCACGTAGTATTCCAGGGGTTGATACTCGTTCTTGTAGCGCATCTTACGGCATCCCGCGATCCAGTATCCGAGATACAGCCACGCGAGCCCGTGGGCCCTGGCCTCCTGGATCTCGTGCAGGATGGCGTAGCGACCGAGGCTCCGTTCCCGGCACGCCGGGTCGTAGAAAGTATAGACGGCCGATAAGGCGTGCTCCAGGCGATCCACGACGGCGATTGCCAGGAGCAGATCCCCGAGCCGGAACTCGTAGAACAGCGTCTCTGCCCAGGGCGCCGTAAGAAAATCCATGAAACCCTCGGGACTCGGGTCGTCCATCCCGCCATGGGGGTGGCGCGCCCACAGGTAGCGCCGGTACAGATCGAAGTATTCGGCGCGAAATCCGGCCCGGCCCGGAACGACGTGCAGATCACGATTGCCGTCCCAGGTGCGGCGCTGGTTGCGGCGGGGACGGAACTCCTGGACCGGGATGCGGACAGGGATGCAGGCCTGACAGCCCGGACAGCTCGGCCGGTAGAGATGTGCCCCGCTGCGCCGGAAGCCCTGCTCCGACAGAAGCGAGTACAGCCCGCGATCCTTGGGCAGCGCCGGATCGGCGAATAACGTGGCGGCCTTACGCGGCGGCAGGTAACTGCAGACGTGTGGCGGGGTCGTATAGAAGGCCGCGCGCGAGCCGGCGAACGCTTCGGTCACGGTGTGTCTTTCCAGGCGCTCGCGCTGACGTCCGATGCGCACAAGCGTTCGATCCGGGCCAGGAACTCCCGGCGCGGCACGAGCGTGGCCCCGAGCCGCGCCAGGTGGTTGTTACGGACCTGGCAGTCGGTGAGCCGGTAGCCCCAGGCCGTCAGGTACCGCATCAGATGGAAGAGGCACACCTTGGAGGCATCGGTGATGCGGCTGAACATGGACTCGCCGAAGAACACCTGGCCGATGGCGACGCCATAGAGTCCCCCGACCAGCCGTTCTTCCTGCCAGGCCTCGACCGAGTGTGCATGCCCGTGGTGGTGCAGTCCGACATAGGCCTCGATCATCGCCTCGTTGAGCCACGTGCCCCCGCCATGTTGACCCCCGCCATCTTGATACAGGGGGCCACGTGGCTCCGAGCAGGCCCGAATGACACGAGCGAAATCGCGGTCCAAAGTGATCTCGAAGGCGCCGTGCCGGAGCGTGCGCTTGAGGCTCCGCGAGGGGGCGAAGCGCTCGGGGTAGAACACGCAGCGCGGATCGGGAGACCACCACAGGATCGGCTGGCCTTCCTCGTACCACGGGAAGATCCCGAGGCGGTAGGCGCAGAGCAGGCGCTCGGTACTCAGATCGCCCCCGAGCGCCAGGAGCCCCTCGGGCTGTTCCAGGGCCAGCGCCGGGTCCGGAAACCCCGGGGTGAGCCGCCTCGACGAGAGGCACAAGAGCGGGCTAGTCATCCCCGGCGCTCTCGAAACGAACGCGGGGCGAGTCCAAACCGGGCATGGTATCGCATACTTGAATTATAGCGAGCGGCCGGTACAGGCGGGCCCCCGCGGTCGCCCCCGTGCGGATTGACGGGCTGCGGTCTGGGCACTTAAGGTGAGCGATGGCTGGCGCCGCGCCTATCCCTTTCATCGACCTCGGCGCGCAACAGCGCCGCATCCGGGTCCGCCTCGAGCGGGCCATCGCCAGGGTGCTCGCGCACGGCCAGTACATCCACGGTCCCGAGGTCGCCGAGCTCGAAGGACGACTGGCCGGGTTTTGCGGTGCGCGGCACACCGTGGCGTGCGCGAGCGGGACCGAGGCCCTGCTGCTCTCGCTCATGGCCCTCGGGATCGGGCCTGGCCAGGCGGTCTTCGTTCCCTCCTTCACCTTTGTCGCGACCGCGGAGGCCGTGGCCCTGCTCGGGGCCACGCCCTTCTTCGTGGACGTCGGCGACGACGATTTCCTGTTCGATCCCGAGGGGCTTGCCCCGGCGATCGACGAAGCGCGCCGCCTGGGCCTGGAACCGCGGGCGGTGATCCCGGTGGACCTATACGGCCACCCGGCGGACTACCGCGCCATCGAGGCCGTGGCCATGTCCCAGGGGCTTTGCGTCATCGCCGATGCGGCGCAGGGCTTCGGCGGGGCCCGCGACGGCCGGAGGGTCGGGACGCTCGCCGGGTTCACCGCGACGAGCTTTTTCCCGGCCAAGCCGCTCGGCTGTTACGGGGATGGCGGCGCCATCTTTACCGATGACCCCGAGAGGGTCGCGGTGCTCACGTCGCTCCGCGTCCATGGCCAAGGCGCGGATCGATACGACAACGTTCGCGTGGGCATCAACGGTCGGCTCGACACCTTGCAGGCGGCCATCCTCATCGAAAAGCTCGCGATATTCGAGGACGAGATCGCAGCGCGCAACCGCGTCGCTGTGCGTTACTCCGAGGGCTTGCGGGACGTGGCAGAGACGCCGTGCGTGGTCCCCGGTGCGGTGAGCGCGTGGGCCCAGTACACCGTCAGACTCAAACACCGGGACGCCGTCGCCGCGGCCCTCAAGACGCGCCAAGTGCCGACGGCCATCCACTATCCCAAGCCCTTGCATCTGCAAAGCGCGTATCTCGGGTTTCCGCGTCCCTCGGGAGGCCTGCCGGTAGCGGAACGCCTGGCCGGTGAGGTGTTGAGCCTGCCGATGCATCCCTACCTGGAACCGCTGGTCCAAGACCGGATCATCTCCGCGGTCCGGGACGCGATCCGAGAACAGGGCACCTAGCCGCCTGTGCCCCGATCGGTGGTCGGGTGGGGGTGGCTCGACAGTGGATCGGGATCGTATCGCCTTGATTTTTGCCCTTTCGGGCATGATCATCCGTTGAGACCGTGCTGCCATGACCTGCAAGACGCCACTCTACGCCCTCCATCTCGACCTCGGCGGCCGTATGGTAGAGTTTGCCGGTTGGTCCCTGCCGGTGCACTACGGCTCGCAGGTCGAGGAGCACCTGGCGGTGCGCCGGGCCGCCGGGATGTTCGATGTCTCGCATATGATGATCACGGATGTGGAGGGACCCGACGCCGCGGCCTTGCTGAGCTGGCTCCTGGCCAACGAGACGGGGCGGCTGCGAACCCCGGGGCAGGGGCTCTACTCCTGTCTCCTCAACGAGCGCGGCGGGGTCGTGGATGATACCGTCGTCTATGCCCGGGATGCGCAACGGTTCCGCATGGTGAGTAACGCCTCGACCCGTGACAAGGTCCTATCCTGGGTGGAGGGGCATGCCGCGGGGCGCGCGGCGCGGGTCGCGGAGCGGCGCGACCTCGCGATGATCGCCGTACAGGGCCCAGCGGCGCGCGAGCGCTGCTACCCCTTGCTACCGGCGGCACTGGCGGAAGCGGCGCGGGGTCTGAAACCGTATACGGCGTGTTTCACGGCGGACCGGTGCGTCGCCCGCACCGGCTATACCGGTGAGGATGGCTTCGAGATCATGGTCCCGGCCGGTGACGCGGTGGGCTTATGGGCGGGGCTTTACGAAAGCGGGGTGTCCGCTGTGGGCCTCGGCGCGCGAGACAGCCTGCGGCTGGAGGCGGGCATGAACCTCTACGGCGCCGATATGGATGAAAACATCTCGCCGCTGGAGTGCGGGCTCGCCGGCACCGTGGCCATGGGGCCTGATGGGCGTCGGTTCGTGGGTCGAGCGGCGCTGGAGGAACGGATCCGGGCCGGTGTGCGCGTCGCGCGCATCGGCCTGGTGTTGGCAGAGGGAGGCGTCCTCCGGGCGCATCAGCGTGTCGAGGCCGATGGCGCTGCGACTGGACGAGTCACGAGCGGCGGTTATTCGCCGGTGCTGCGAAAATCCATCGGCCTCGCCCGAATACCGGTCGGGGCCGCGCGAACGCTGCGGGTGGAGGTCAGGGGCAAGTGGCTCCCGGCCCAGGCGGTAAGACCCCCGTTCGTGCGTCATGGCCAATGTGCCATGCCGCACTCGGGTAACGGGGATCTACGTTGATAGGGGACCGGGGCTTTCGAACCTAGGGGGGATTGACGATGAGTCAGATACCGGAGGACGTGAAGTACACCACGAGCCACGAATGGGTGCGGGCCTTGAGTGACGGCACGGTGCAGGTCGGGATCTCCGATCATGCACAGGAGGCGCTGGGCGACATGGTGTTCGTTGAGGTGCCCGAGGCGGGCGGGGCCTACCCGGCGCGGGCCGAGTGCGCCGTGGTAGAGTCGGTCAAGGCGGCGTCGGATCTCTATTGCCCATTATCGGGGGAGGTGGTCGAGGTCAACACGGCGCTGGAACACGAGCCCGAGATCATCAACCGCGATCCCTATGGCGAGGGCTGGATCTTTCGCCTGAGACCGGACAACCCCGCCGATCTCGAACGCCTCCTCGATGCGGACGAGTACGCGGCGATCCTGGCGGAAGAGAAATAGCCAACCACGACCCGGATACCAATAACAGATTCGAATAACGGAGAGGATCCATGGCCACCATCACCTTGAAGGGCAATCCCATCCACACCAGCGGCAGCCTGCCGCCGATCGGTAGTCAGGCACCAGACTTTGTTCTGGTGGATGCCGCGCTCAATGACGTCACGCTCGCGACCTACGCCGGCAAGAAGAAGCTCCTCAACATCGTGCCGAGCCTCGATACCCCGGTGTGCGCGATGTCCACGCGGCGATTCAGCATGGCGGTGAATGACCATCCCCAGGCGGTCTTCCTCATGGTGTCCGCCGATCTGCCCTTCGCCATGAGCCGGTTCTGCAAGGCGGAGGGGACGGAAAACGTCATTTCTCTGTCGCTCATGCGCAGTCGGGATTTCGCCCGTGATTACGGGGTGCTGATCGACGACGGGCCGCTCGCGGGTATCACTGCTCGCGCCGTCATCGTCCTGGATGCCGCGGACAAGGTCATCTACACGCAGCTCGTGCCCGAGATCGCCCACGAGCCGGACTACGACATGGCGCTGGCCGCGCTGGGCGGATGAAGCGGATGAAGCTCAATGGGTGCGCTCCATTTTGAGCCGCTCCGGCACACGACTCGGACTGTGAAAAAATACC
Source organism: Pseudomonadota bacterium (assembly GCA_030860485.1). Taxonomy (NCBI): domain Bacteria; kingdom Pseudomonadati; phylum Pseudomonadota; species Pseudomonadota bacterium. The sequence continues at coordinate 5,338 of JALZID010000347.1, forward strand.
GTCGTAAGTCATCCGGGTGGTACGCGGACGCGGCACTAAAACCGAAGTGCATTGAAATACATGAGGATTTCGTGCGCGGCCCACGTTTGCGACGGCGAGCGCCGCGGGCTTTTCCAAAAGGCCCCCGGCGGCTCGGCGTAACCCGAAGGCATCGCTGGCACTTGGTATGCACATCTACTCCCCAAAGTGTTTTGGAGGTGTACGATGAATATACTGACCGCCACACCGATATCGAACGCGACCCTGCCGGCCGGGCGGCCCGAGCGTCTCTTGAGTCTGGCGGGCCTGCGGACACAAAACCGGCGCTATCGCGGCAGCGGCGGGGTGAGCGCGGAAAATCGCGGCGCTGGGTTCCGGCCCGCATTTCTGGACAGGCGGACCGGCCTGGTCTATCTCTCCCAGTTCCCTGACGGCAGTCCCGCACCGGTCCACCTCCTGGACGGTCTGCCACCCGAGTTGGTGGTGCAGCGCACCGCCGCCGGGCGCGTGACTGCCGTCCGCGACTCCGTGGTGGTCGGGTTCGTCACAGACGGTCGTTTTCTGACGCGCGACGAGGCCATGGCCAAGCTTGCGGAACGCGGGCGGGAGGTGCTATATGCCTAGGCAGATCGTTGCTATCGTAGCCGGCACATGTCTCCCCGCCGTTTTGCTTCTCCTCGTGTGCGCCATCAAGGGCATGCGCCGTTTTGGGGCCTTGGGGCTGTGGCTGGTCGGATGGGGCCTGGTTTTCGCCCACATGAAGCAGGTGTTCGTGATGCTGCATCCCCCGGCCGCGGAATGGCGGCGGGTTGAGGGCACGGTGCGTGGAAAACACCCCGCTTCCCCCGGCGTCGACCCTGACACGGCTGATCCGTTCACGCCGTACCGTCTACGCGTTTAGGTCCGAGCGAGCGCCGCGTGACGCGCTCGATCGGGCGCTGGACGCGGCGCGCTGGGCCCCCAATCATCGTCTCACCGAGCCATGGCGCTTTTACGTGCTTGGCCCCGAGACCGCCGAGGCGGTCTGTGCGCTCAACGCCCAACGGGTGGAGCGCAAGAAAGGTCAAAAGGCCGCGGCGGACAAGCTCGCCCGATGGCGCACGATGCCGGGCTGGGCCGTGGTGACCTGCCAGAACTCTCCCGATCCGATCCAGGCGCGCGAGGATTACGGCGCCTGCTGTTGCGCCGTCCAGAATCTCATGCTGTGCCTGTGGGCCGAGGGTATCGGGTCTAAGTGGAATACCGGAGGCGTCATCCGCGATCCCGGATTCTACGATCTGATATGGGCCGATCCCGCGGTGGAGACGGTGGTCGCGCTGTTGTGGTACGGTTATCCGGCCGAGGTGCCGATCACCCAGCGCAAAGCCCTCGCCGAGGTGTGTGTCGATCTACCCTGATCCGCGTCGTCACGCTCATGAGCAGACATGCGGCTGCACGGTGAAGGATTGTTCGCGGTAGTCCCCACCGGTGATGCCCAAGGCCCAGCACCGTTCCGGGTCATCCAGGGCGTGCGGCGCAGTTCACATGGGGTAGCGCCCCAGATACACCATGGCGCCGCAGCCGCGCCGGGCCAGGAGATGACCGAGATCGGCAACCACGCCGTCCGGCCCATCGATCTCGCGGGAGGCCAGTGCCCGAGAGCCCCTCGGCTATCCGTGGCGCGGCGCGTTTGACCCGGGACGCGCGATGTATGGGGACGTGCCCCGGCACGTTCGGCCGAGGCTCGGTGCCCATCTCCGAACGTGAGGACGCCCTGGCACCTCGAACGGCGCTTCCCGCCCTGGTGCGGGCCCCCCAATCACCGCCCAGTCTGTTCCACGAAACGTTACCGGTTGCAAAAGAGGCATTGAACGCCCTATCCTTGCCATATCACCACCGATTGAGTTCATCCGTTTGCCCATTGCGAAACCGCATTGACTTTTCGATGCTTCGCCGCTGAAGGAATGGCATGCCTATGATCCACCTCCAGGTCACTAATGCGCCGCGAGGACCAGGCGGCCGGCAGCAGTCGGAGAGGGACGATCGCCGGGTGAGATCCACCGAAGGCGATTTGCCGATCGCATTCGTCGGCACGTATCCACCACGGCGATGCGGTATCGCCACATTTACGCGGGACCTTGCCGAGGCGATGGCAATGGCTAGTGAAGGCATCTTCCCGACAACCCTTGCGATGACCGATCCGGGAGGGCAGTACGAGTATCTGGGAAACGTGCAGTATGAGATCCGTCAGGAAGTCAAGGGCGATTACGCTCGTGCCGCCGAGTTCGTCAACTACACCGACGTGCGCCTGGTGTCCCTTCAGCACGAGCACGGCATCTTCGGTGGCGATGACGGCACCTATATTCTCGACTTTGTAACTGCCTTGCGAGTTCCGGTGATCGCCACGCTGCACACCGTCCTCAAGCGTCCATCCGAATCCCAAAGAGCCATCGTCCAGGGGATGGCACGACAGTGTGCCGGCATCGTCGTGATGAGCAATGTCGCCGCAGAGCTCCTCGGTACCTCGTATGGGGTGCGGGGGCAGAAGATCCACGTTATTCCCCACGGAATTCCCGAGATGGAACCACGTGACCAGCAGCAACTGAAGGCGAAGTTCGGGGTATCGGGCCAACGAATGCTCCTGACCTTTGGCTTGCTGGGTCCCAACAAGGGCATCGAGACGGTGATCCGCGCGTTGCCGGCGGTGCTTGCAGCGTTTCCAGATCTCGTTTACTTCGTGGTCGGCCCAACCCACCCCATGATCCTCCGCCGGCACGGCGAGGCGTACCGGACGACCCTCGAGGCGGAGGCCAAACGGCTCGGCGTCCGGGAGCACGTCATATTTCAAGATCAGTTCGTGACGGCCGAAGAGCTGTGCAACTACCTTCAGGCCGCTGACATCTTCGTGAGTCCCTACCAGAACGAGGCCCAGGTTACCAGTGGCGCGTTGTCCTATGCCATGGGTGCCGGTGCGGCGGCGGTCTCGACCCCCTACTGGCATGCGCAGGAGCTCCTTGCGGCGGGGCGCGGGTCTCTCTTCCCGTTCGGCGATAGCGGTGCTTTGAGCAGGGTACTTATGTCGCTTCTGAATTCTCCTGCTGAACTGGACCGCGTGAGATCATCGGCTTACGAATTTACGCGGTCTATGGTCTGGCCGCGCATCGGGGAGGCGTATCTCGAACTGGGGAGGAGGGTGATGACAGAGACGCCCAGGATCCGGCCTCGCCCCAAGCCGACTCGGACCAGCCGCCTCCCGGAGCTGCGTCTCGATCACCTGTTGCGAATGACGGACGACACCGGGATCATCCAGCACGCCATGTACAGCGTTCCAGCCCGACAAACGGGTTACTGTGTCGATGACAACGCTCGGGCGCTCATAGTCGCGCTGCAAGCCGATCGCGTGAGCAGCTCGCCGGAGACCAAGCGACTCGTGACCACGTACCTCAGCTACCTGCGCTACGCGCAGACCGACGATGGCGGCTTCAGGAACCTGATGAGCTACGACCGGACCTTCGACTCTGATCCGGGTTCGGATGATTGCGTCGGGCGAGCGATTTGGGCGCTGGGGACCGGCGTTCGGCTGGCGACCGACGATGGCTGCAGGCTTCTGGCAAGAGAGATGTTCGAGCGGGCTTTGACCACGACCATGGACTACGGCCTGCGCGGGACCGCTTTCACCATGCTCGGTTTAGCGAACTTCCTGGGGGCGGAGCCAACTGCCACCACGGCGCGGGCCACCCTGGGCCGCTTGGCTAATAAACTTGTCAGATGTTACCAGCAGGAAGCTACCGACGATTGGCGTTGGTTCGAGCCGACGCTTACGTACGACAACGCATTAATTCCCTTGGCGCTCTTCAAGGCCTTCGTCGTAACGGGCAAGCGGGCAAGCCTGCGCGTTGCCCGCGAGGCGCTCGACTTCCTGGAGGAGGTATGTTTCAAGGATGGGCAGTTGGTCCTCGTGGGAAACGCCGGATGGTACTGCCGCGGGGGCACCAAGCCGGATGCGGATGAGCAAGCGATCGACGCCGCAGCGTTCGTGCTTGCCTTTCGCGGCGCCTATCTGGCCACCGGCGATCATCATTATCTCGGTCGTATGCGTGAAGCATTCGCCTGGTTCCTGGGCGCAAACCGGCTCGGGCTTCCTCTATACGACTTCGTCACCGCCGGGTGTCGCGATGGGCTCGAAGCCACGCAGCCGAACCAGAATGAAGGTGCCGAGAGCACTATCTGCTTTCTCTTGTCTCTCCTGGAAATGCTCGAGCTCGCCGGCGAAAGGCCTTGAGCACGCTGCCGGTTTCGAGGGAGAGACATAGGATGTCCCGAATCGCTGTTACGCGGACGAGTCACAGGCTCCTGCCGGACGCCCGCCGTGTGATCGCCAATCCGTACCTGCCAGCTCAGGAAATAATCCCCGGAGCCGATTCCCGGGCCGGACTGCTGATGCAGCGGATCTTGGAAATCCCAGAAGCGCAGGTTGCTGCGGTCCTGTCTGGGCTCGTGGCGGACTTTTCGTTCCGACACAAAGGGCTTGAAGAGGTCCTGCAGCGCCACTTCGATCTGGTCGCCCACCATCTCGGTCCGGCCAATCACCTCTCTCGCGAGCGACGCCTGCTCATAGGCGCCTATTTCACCCACGAGTACTCCGTCGAAGCCGCCGCGCTCTTCAACCCGTCGATCGTGCTTGCACCCGACCAGGGCAACCTCCGCATCGGTGAGCGGCGCTTCGTGATGAGTCTACGCGCGGTCGGCGAGGGACACATCTCATCCATCGAGTTCCGCTCCGGGGTGATCGACGCGGCCAGCAACCTGACCTTCGACCCGCTCGGACCACAACTCGTCACCGGCCGCCGTGCGTCTCCGATCTACGACAAACGGCAGTTTCGCACTACGCTGGCCGAGCTGGAAGCAGAAAACGAGATTGCCCGGGGCGTCCTGGACCGACTCTCGGACCGGTTCACGATCGCCGAGCTGGAGCGGTCTCTAGCCTTGCTGGAAGAGCGCGGCCCTCCTCATGCCATAATTTACGAGACCGAGAAGATCATCCGCATGCTCGCGTCCTCGAATTACGTCACGACCTTCCCTCCGGAATCGGCACTAACGGAACGCGTCATCTTTCCGGCCGGACCCCACGAGACGCGCGGTATGGAAGATGCGCGGTTTGTCCGTTTCATCGAGAGCGACGGCACCGTGAAATACTACGGGACCTATACGGCCTTCGATGGATTCAAGATACTTCCTCAGTTGATCGAGACTGAAGACTTCGTGTCGTTCACGATCTCGACGCTCAATGGCTCTGCTGCGCAGAATAAAGGCATGGCTTTGTTTCCACGCCAGATCGATGGAAAATACGTCATGCTGTCCCGCAAGGATCGCGAGAACCTCCACCTCGTCACATCGAGCGACGTGCGGCTTTGGAGCGATGTGACCGAGCTCCGTAGACCATCCAACCCGTGGGATCTCGTGCAGATCGGCAACTGCGGCTCGCCGCTGGAAACGGAGGCCGGGTGGCTGGTGCTCACGCATGGCGTGGGACCGATGAGACGTTACGCTATCGGGGCACTGCTCCTCGATCTCGAAGACCCCCGGCGCGTTCTCGGCCACCTCCGAGATCCGCTACTCATTCCGGATGCGACGGAGCGCGAGGGTTACGTGCCGAACGTTCTTTACTCTTGCGGTGCACTTATCAACGGCGACCAGCTGGTGCTTCCCTACGGATTTTCAGATTCCGGGATCGGCGTCGCGTTGATCCCGTTGGCGGATCTCCTGGCAGAGCTTAAAAGACACGAGCCCTGACCGCCTGAATTTCCACGAAGGGCGCCGGCCCTCGGGCAGGGGCAATTGTTATTGGTCCTTCTGTATGGGGTAGGTTCGCCGATAGGCGCCAGGCGTGCCGCGGGCGGGCGGCCGTCTTCCAACGACGACGCGCACCGGCTCGCCGTATAGGAATGCTCCGCGTGGTGATTGAGTACCTCGTGGACCGCACAGTCAAGCAGGGACACGCCCGAAATCATCCTGTAGTCTAACGATGTCATCCTCACCAAAGTAGCTGCCACGCTGGATCTCGATAAAGACCAGCATTTCGCCGCCCGGGTTTTCGACCCGGTGGGCTGCGCCGACGGGAATATCCACTGCGCCTCCGGGCGACAAGTCTATCTCGCGCCCGTCGAGGGTCACCCTGGCCATGCCTTGCACCACCATCCAATGTTCCGAGCGCTGCGCATGCTTTTGGTAGCTCAAGCGTTTACCCGGTAAGACCTCGATTCGTTTGACCTTATAGGTGTGGCCCTCGTCGAGCACGTGAAAGCTTCCCCACGGTCGACTATCGAATCGCGGGGCTAGATCAACGCTTTTAGATCGTTCCATACCGACGCCTCCTCACGTAAACAGGATGCTGATTATCGATGGCAAGACCGCCTACACGTTTAAGCAACGATCGCCGAAGGATAAAGGATAAGAACTTCAACGCGGTTTTGCAACAGGTCTGTTGGGTCGGAGGCGCCGGCCGGTGATCCGGGGGCCTGGCGCGGGGGCCGTAAGAGCCCGTTTGGGCCGATCCCGGCCAGTTTCGGGTGGCTTTTTGGGCCGGCGAGCGTCTCACTGCAGGGAGGCAGCTCTTTCTTTTTGGGGGAACACGGATACTCTCCGCGCGCACCGTTTTGCGGCGCGTGTCACACTTCAACCCAAACCGCTCCGCGATCTCGACTTCACTCCTACCGGCGTCGACGAACTCCTCGATCTCGGTCGACACCTCACCTCTTGATCAATCGATCCTTTGCGGCTACCCAACGCCGTAGACTACCTGCATGAGATCAGGGGGTTGAAGTATGCGGTTGGCCGGATGCCTACGGTCCGCCAACTAGCTCGCCAAGGCACGGCCGCTGCCAGTGGCGGGGCCACGGCGTCTGTCTCCGTGGAGCGCTGCAGGGCGCTTTTCGCAAGTCCGTCGGAGTAGGGTGTAGAATCGTAGTGCACAAATGGATGGTATTGTGGTTTGGCGTCAGCGCAAGAATCGGCCCCTGTGAACGTAGACCGGGTTACGCCGGGAGCTATGGCGCGGCCGCTTTGGCGAAAATGGTGGCTCCTGGTGCTGGCCATCGCGGCGGCCAACTTTGTTACCGGCCGGCTTGGGCTCATGCTCGCCCTGCCGCCGGGCTACGCCACGGCAGTGTTTCTCCCGCGGACATTGCCTTGGCTTGCCTGCTCTTGTATGGGGATCGCGTCTGGGTGGGGATCTGGCTCGGGGCATTCTGCGTATACCTGTCCCTCTTGGTCGATCTCGGGGTCGATCTCGGGGAGTCGGGACCGCTCAGGCTCACGGCGATCGCCGCCGCGATCGCGACCGGCTCTTCCGTCCAGGCGGTGTCGGGCGCGTGGCTCGTGCGGCGCTTCGTGGGCTTTCCGCATCCGCTCGACACGGAACGCGCCCTGGTCACGTTTCTCGGCCTCGGCGGACCCCTGAGCTGCGGCATCGCCGCTACGGTCGGGGCGAGCACCTTATGGCTGGCCGGCCTCGTTCCCTAGCCGCGCCGTCTCCGTCCAACCGATCCAGACGTCCCGGCATTCCACCCGCCTCGCGCAGGCGCTGTAGCTCAAGCCCCCGATCCAACCGTAACGCTCGCTTTGCACCAGATAGCGCAACTGCGCCC
>JALZID010000348.1 GCA_030860485.1 Pseudomonadota bacterium
CACGCGCCATCGACTACCTCGCCGGGAACGCACGACGCGCACACCCTAAACGGGATCGACAACGTGGGCGGCTGCAATTCGGTCTGGAGCCGATTTTCGCGAATCCTTAACTACATAACCTATGATAGAGGGCTACTCTGCCGAGATCCAGCACCTGTTCCGCGGCGAGGGCTTCAAGGCCATCTCGGGGATCGGCTACAACAGGCTCCGGAATCGCGCACTGGCAATCGAGAGCGCCCTTCCGGGAGGAGAGATACTTTCATCCCAGGACAGCGTCGATCGCCCCGAGGACATCCACGCCTACGCCTATGTACCGATTTCGTTAGGCACGACCGCCACCCTCACCCTGGGCGCCAGCTATGATTCCTTCCATACCGGGCACCTCGATACGCACCCACTCAACCCCAAGTTCGGGTTGGTGTGGAACATCTTGCCTTCGACTACGCTGCGCGCCGCGGCCTTTCGGGTCCTCAAGCGATTCTTCGTGACCAATCAGACGCTCGAGCCCACGCAGCTTGCCGGCTTCAATCAGTTCTTTGACGATCTCGATGGTACCGATTCAACGCGCTATGGTTTCGGGCTGGACCAGCGCTTTTCGCCGGATCTCTATGGCGGCTTCGAGTTGTCGCGGCGCGACCTCACCCGCACGCTCACGGACATGGATGGGAATGGGATCGGAGAGAACCAGGACGAACGCTTTTACCGTAGCTATCTCCATTGGGCGCCGCACCCGAGGCTGGCGCTTGCGGCGGAGTACCAATTCGAGGAGTTCGAACGGGAAAGTTTCCTGTCCGACGGGGAAAGCGAGTTTAGTGGCCTGCCGGAATTACGAACCCACTACCTCCCGCTCGACCTCAGCTACTTTCATCCGTCTGGATTGTCTGCAACGCTTGGCGCTACCTATGTCGACCAAGAGGCGACCAGGACGGACTTGTCTAGATCTCATGAGCGGTTTTGGACCCTGGATGCGTCGATCGGTTATCGGCTACCCAAACGTTACGGTTTGGTGAGCCTGGATGTCAGGAACCTGTTCGATGAAGAGTTTGACTACCAGAACTCATTCAATGCGGAGGCGCAACAACAGCTTCCCCGCTTCCAACCCTCGCGGGCCGTCTTCTTGCGCATCAACCTGTGGTCTTTTTGAAACCGTGTCGTAGGAGAGATGGGTAATATTTCACAGAATGCTTGTGACTTTTGTCACTTGATTGGCTTGAACTATAGCGGAGAATAGCAAGCAATGCAGTCTCGTCCGATCCCGGGAGATCGATCGCGGCTGACAGAGAACCTTTATCTCTATCATTCTGAGGAACATACTATGACTGAATCATTCATCCTCATGGCCTTGGGTATCGGCATAGGCTACTCGATCATCGTCTGGCAGCACCGGTCCAGGGCAACGACGGCTGCCGCGATCGGACCCAACCCCGATATGCAGTCGGTCGCCCATGCAGCGGCATCCACTAAGGGTAGCAAAATTTGGAGCGTGCTTAGCTCATGTGTGGGTACCTCGGCCAAGTCTATCGACGAACAAGTACGAGAATCGGGCGCCGAGGTGGTCATGTTCGTGAATAGCGCCAAGGAGCTGATTGTTCTCGACGCAGAGACCCGTGTCCGGGTGTCGCCAACCAGCAGTTTGCATCACAATGGTCACCATGATGCCGCGATCCGGGTCAACGAGCTAGGCGAGCCCATACTCTTCGACACGATAACGAAGAAAGATATGGTGCGGCACGAGAAAACAGCCGGTGGATTCCGCGATTCAACGCCTCTTTCACCGAGGATCGATGATGCGCGTATCATCTATTTCTGGCAGTACAAGGGCAGCCATTGCACATGCATTCGGAGGGCTGGGGAACACTACGTTAGATGCCGGCGTTCGTAAACGCCTTCGATGAAGCCTGGTAGTCAACGAGGTTCGATGGGAAGAGGTGGCTGATCAGGTCAAAGACAAGGTGGTGGTGTGGGCGGTGGATGTCGCCAAGGTCGAGCAGTATGGGGTATTGATGGATAGTGAGCGGCAGGTGTAGTCACGGTGAAGTGGGCTACCCGGCCGAGGCACCGGCGCTCCTTGAGCGGCTGAGGGGCTTAGCCTGTGGGTCGCTCACGGCGGTGATGGAGTCCACCGGAGTCTATGGGGACACGCTGCGCAGGCAACTGCGTGAGGCGGGTCTTGCGGTCCATCTGATGAGCGCCAAGCGCGTGCACGATGCCTGTGAGGTCTACGACGGCGTCCCGAGCATGCATGATGCGAAGGCGGCGCAGGTGATCGGGCGGCTGTACTTCGAAGGGGCGAGTCGGGTGTGGGTGGAAGCGAGCGAGCAGCAGCGCAGCCACGATGCCATCGGGCGGCTCTACCGACTCTACCAGAAGCAGCACCAGCAGCAGCAGAACCGGCTGGAGGCGGCGCTGCAACGGCACTGGCCGGAGCTGACCGGATACTTGGAGCTCGATAGCGTCACGCTGGAGGATCTGCTATTGAGCTTTGGGTCCCCGGCGGAGCTCAGCGCCCGGGCCGAGGAGGGTCGCGAGCGGATGCGGCGGGTCTCCCGCGGAAAGCTCGCGACGGAGAAGATCGAGGCGGTGCTCGAGAGCGCACGTTGCTCAATCGGTGTGCCGTGCGTGGCGGCCGAGCGGGAGTACCTCATGGCGCTCGGCGCCGAGCTGCGCCATAGCCGTGAGCAGAAGGATCGGGTGGGGTTGCGGCTTGCCGCGCTGACCCAGGCGGATCCGGAGCTTCACGCCCTGGGGGTGACCATCGGTCGGGTGACGACCGGGCTGCTCATCGCTGAGGGTCTGGACCCACGGGCGTATGCGAATAGCAGCAGTTACTGCAAGGCGCTGGGGCTGAACCTCAAGGAGAAGAGCAGCGGCCAGCATAAGGGGCAGATCAAGATCACCAAGCGGGGCTCCGGGCTGGCGCGGCGCGATCTCTATCTCGCGACCCTGCGTTTGATCAACCACAATGAGATTGTCAGCACCTGGTACGAGAAAAAGGTACAGGCCCAGGGCGGGCGCGAAAAGCTGAAGATCGTGGTGGCCTTGATGCGCAAACTCTCTCGCGCCCTGTGGTATGTGGCGCGCGGGCAAGCCTTTGACGCCCGCAGGCTCTTCGCAGTGGGCTGAGAAGGTTCTTCCTGTACCTCCCCAAAGCATTACATCCATGTAATCCCGGTTCAGAAACAAGAGACTCGCGATGCGGAGGACCCTACCATGCCACCCTGATCAGAGGCGTATTACTGTGTTGACCGGTTTCCGTCGGAGTGACCTTCAACCGCATCCCGTGGTATCCACATCGGAATACCCTCCCGTAGTCTCGAGGCACTCCCCGGATCTACTGTGGACCGAATGCCCGATGAAGCTGAGCCGATGCCGTCTAACGGACATCCCATGACAGGTCTGGCTTACCCCACAGGTGGCTGATCCCGGAAGACCGGAAAACACCAACGATGCATCCTGTCCATACTGTCGAGCATGCTTGCTTTTTGATAAAATCAAGTGTGAAAGATCGGTATGGGGAAAAGCCAGGTAACTGAGAGAAAAAAGGGGGCTTGACAAAGCCATGACAGGATGCGGTGACCGAAGGGAACCGCATCGTTGGCGAAAAGACCTAGGCTAGAGAAGGTGATCCGTGACCGAATACCGCCGTGCCTGGAAC
>JALZID010000349.1 GCA_030860485.1 Pseudomonadota bacterium
GCAGGTAAGGGGTGTCACGATCACAGGGACGGAAATGGCTCATGCGCGCTCGCTCATCGGAACCCTGACCGATCCGATCCCCTCGCGCTTGAAAAGTTCCACGCTAAGTCCGACAGGCTGCTAGCGAGGCGGTCTTGGGCCTCGAGCAGGGTGCGCTCCGCATCGAGCACCGTCAGAAAATCGGCCGCGCCTTCCTCGAAGCGTTGCCGCGCAAGCCGTGCGGCTTCTTCGCTCGCTTGAGCCGAGGTGCTGACAAGATCGCGCCGCGCCTGCTCCCGCCCCAGTTCGACCAGAGCGTTCTCGGTCTCCTCCAGCGCCCGGAGCACTGTCAGCTCGTACTGTGCCAGGCTCGCCTCGGCGCGCGCATCGGCCTGACGGATGCGCGCGCGCACCCGTCCGAGGTCCAAGGCGGCCCAGCGGATCGACGGGCCGAAGGAATAGCTATCGCTGCCTGAGCTGCCCAGGCCGGTGAAGCTACTTGCCTCCAGCACAATGCTGCCGACGAAGGTGACGCGCGGGAAGAGATCGGCCGTGGCAACGCCGATGCGGGCGGTTGCAGCGGCGAGGTTGCGCTCGGCCCCGCTGATATCCGGCCGGCGCCGGAGCAAGTCTTGCGGACGGCCGAGCGTCACGAGCTTTGGTGCCTCCGGCAGAGGCACAGGTCTTTGAAGTGCGGTCACAAGTGCCTCGGGTTGGCGGCCCGTTAGCACGGCCAAACGGTGCATGGCGCGCCGGATGGCCGCCTCGAGCGGGGGAATACTGGCCCGGGTGGCATCGAGCTGGGCCCGCGCCCGCGCGGTATCGAGCGCGGTGCCCCGCCCGCCCTCCAAGCGCGCGACGGTCAGAGCGAGCGTCTGGCGCTGGTTGTCGGCGTTGCGCCAGGCGACCGCGAGCTGATGTTGGGTGCCGCGCAACTCGAAGTAATTGCGCGCCATCTCGGCCAGGAGGCTCACCAGGACATCGTGCAGGGAAGCCTCGGCGGCATCACGCTCCGCGGCGCGGGCCTCGATGGAGCGGCGCACGCGGCCGAAGAGATCGAGCTCCCAGAAGGCGTCGAACCCAACGTTGTAGAGCTCACGATCCCGATCCGCACCGCCGAAGCCCTGCAGGGCCGTTTCGCTCTGCTGTTCATTTGAATACGCGGCGTCCGCGGTGACGGTGGGGTAGCGATCGAAGGCGGTTTCGTCCCACAAGGCCCGGGCCTCGCGCAGCCGTGCGGTGGCGATGCGCAGATCATGGTTGCCCGCCACCGCGAGATCCACCAGCCGTTCGAGCTCCTGATCCTCGAATCCTTGCCACCAGCGGGTGTGTGCTGGATCCGTCGACAGACCCGACTGGTCGGCATTGGCAATGCCGGCGGATAGCTCCGTTGTCGGGGTCTGATGATCCGGGCCGACCAGCGTACAGCCGCTCAACAGGGCGAGGTTCAACGCCAGGACCGCACCTTGTTTTGCACTACTCACGGGATGACCTCCGCGGAGGCCATCGCCAAGGAAGGTGCTGCCGCACGTGGGCTCGGCCGGCGCTGGGCCGCGATCAGCGAGTAGAACACCGGTACGACGAACAGGGTGAACAGGGTGCCGACGGTCATGCCCGCGACCAGCACCGTCCCGATGCTGTTGGGGCCTCGGCGCCGGGCCCGGATACGAGCACCAGCGGGAAGTGCCCGAAGGCGGTGGCCGCCGAGGTCATCAGCACCGGTCGCAGCCGAGTCAGCGAGGCCTCGCGCACCGCGGCCATCTTCGCGAGACCACGGGACTGCAGCCTGTTCGCGAACTCCACGATCAGGATGCCGTTTTTGGCGATCAGTCCCACCAGCGTGATCAACCCCACCTGCGAGTAGATGTTGATGGTGGTGAGGTCCAGGAAGGTGAACACCAGCAGCGAATCCGAGCGTGGCGGTGAGCGCCGAGCTCTCGCGGCGGATCTGCCGCGACTCTCCGGCGTGATTGAGGACGACGCCCTGAGCGCCCGCCGCGGCGGTTTCGAGGACGCGCAGTCCCTCGTCCTTCGTGACGCCCGGCTTGACGCCGCCGAAAATGCGTACCGCGTTGCGCTGCTGGAAGCGGTTCAAGGTGCGCGGCGCGGTGCTGGTCTCGATGTGCGTGAAGGTCGACACCGGCACGAGCTGGCCGTCCGGCGTCTTGATCTTGAGGTCGAGGAGAGGGCCGAGCGTGGCCCGGTCCTCTTCCCCGATCTGGGGGATGACCTTATAGCTGCGTTCGAAGAAGTTGAACCGGTTCACGTAGTCGCCGCCGAGCAAGGTGCCGAGCTCCCGGCCGACGCCGGCCAGATCGAGGCCGAGGTCGGCGATCCGCTCCCGGTCGAGCACGACTCGCGCCTCGGGCAGATCGATCTTCAGGTCGGTGTCGACGTAGAGAAACTTGCCGCTCCGCCAGCCGGCGTCGAGCACCGCCGTGGTCGTCTCCAACATCTGCTCAGGCAGCGCTTCACTCTGCAGCACCAGCTCGACGTCGTACTGGCCAGGGGTTGGCAGCGGCGGGTCCAGGCGCGGGAAGACGCGCAGGCCGGGCACCTGCGACACGGAGGCATACACCTTGCCGTACATCTCCTCGGTCGAGCGCGTACGCTCGCGCCAGTCCTTCGCGACTATGCCCCTGAAGCCGCCCCAGGCCGAGGTCAGCGACCACATGAACTTCGCCTCAGGGGAACGACCTGAGCGCGTCGACCACGTTCAGCGATGCGCGGTTGGACGCCATGAACGAAGAGTCCGGCGACGCCTCGAGGAACAGGCTGATGTGGCTCTGGTCCTCGACGGGTGCCAGCTCCTGCCGCGAGTACAACTGCAACGGCCAGGCCGCGGCCATGACGAGCAGCGCCGCCGCGACGATCGCCCAGCGCATCTGCAGCGCACCGTCGAGCAGCCACGCGTAAGCGCGCCGCACCAGCTCGAACCGCCGCCTGGGCAAGTCGCGGATCGACGCTGCCCTGGCCGGGGCGCGCGAGCTGGTCGGCCCGATCATCGCGATGACGATCACGCTGGCCACGGTCTACGCGCCCATCGGCTTCCAGGGCGGCTTGACCGGCTCGCTGTTCCTGGAGTTCGCCATCACCCTCGCCGCCGCGGTCGTCGTGTCGGGCATCGTCGCGGTCACGCTCTCGCCGGTCATGAGCTCGCGCTTCGTGCACCCGCAGGGCAGGGAGGGCGGCTGACCGCCCTGGTCAACCGCCACGTGTCGCTCGACGTTCTCGACGACGACGATTGCGTCATCGACGACCAGCCCGACCGACAGCACGATCGCGAGGATCGTCAGGAGATTCAAGCTGAACCCGAACGCGAGCATGACGATCGCCGCGCCGACCAGCGAGACCGGCATTGCGACCAGCGGCACCAGCGCGGTGCGCATCGAGCCCATGAAAAGGAACACGACGAAGGCTACGATCAGGATGGTCTCGCCCAGCGTCTTCGTGATCTCCTTCAACGCGTCCCGCATGAACATCGTCCCGTCCCACATGAGGCGCATATCGATGTCCTTGGGCAGCGTGGGTCGAAGGCGCTCCATCGCGTCCCGCAGCCGCTGCGCGACCTCGAGCTCGTTCGAGCCGACGAGCGGCCAGACCCCCAGGTAGACGCCCTCCAGCTCATCGTACTTCGCCACAAGATCCGCCTCTTCGGCCCCAAGCTCGACCCGCGCCACGTCGCTCAGGCGCACGATCGCGCCGTCGCGGTCGGCGACGATCAAGTTCGCGAATTCTTCAGCGGCGCGCAGGTCGGTGTTCGCCAGCAGGTTGACCTGTACCAGATTTCCCTTGGTCTGGCCGACGGCGGCCAGAAGTTGTTGCGCTGGAGCGCCGCGTGTACGTCGCCGGGCGAGAGGTTCAGCGCGGCGAGACGATCGGGGTCAATCCAGACCCGCATGGCGAGTTGCCGGCAGCCCTCGTTGTTGGTCACGCGCTGGACGCCCTCGAGCGTCGCGAGCTGCGGCTGCACGGTGCGCAGGAGGAAGTCTGTGATGGCCGGCACGGCTCCGCTCGGTGGAGGTGAAACTGAGGTAGAACGACGCGTACGGCCGATCGGTGCGCTGCACCTCGACCCCCGGCGGCTCGGCTTCCTCCGGAAGCTCGGAGCGGATCTGCTGGAGCCGGGCGGTGACCTCGGCGAGCGCCGCCGTGCTGTCGTGGTTGAGCTTCAGCCGCACGGTGACGGTGCTCAAGCCGGCGCGGCTGGTCGATTCGATGTGGTCGACGCCGCCGATCGCCGACACGGCGCGCTCGATCGGCGTGGTCAGGAAGCCGCGAACGGTCTCGGCGCTCGCCCCGTAGTAGACCGTGGTGATCAGCACGGACGAGCTCTCGATCTGCGGGTACTGCTGCACCGGCAGGGTCGTTAGCGCCCGCCAACCCACCAGCACGAGCACGAGGTTGACGACCACCGCGAGCACGGGATGCTTGATGAAGACGTCGGTGAACGAGCGCATGTGGATGTGGTTGTCGCGTGGTCGCGGTTCCGCGTCAGCGCCCACCGATCACCTGGTCGCGCTCGCGACCGCCGCGGGGTCGCTCGCGATCGCGACGAGCACCGCCTCGCGCAGCTTGAAGGATCCCGACGCGGCCACCTGCTCGCCGGCGGAGAGCCCCGCGTGGATCAAGACCTCGTCGCCGAGCATCGCGCCGCTCTCGACCTGGCGCAGGTGCGCGTGGGTCTTGCCGTCCTTGGCCGGCGCGAGCACGAACACATGGTCGCCGCCCGGTCCCTTAGGCAGCGCGCTCGCGGGGACGGCGACGGCCGTGCGCGGTGGGCCGACCGGAACCTGGACGCGCACCGAGGCGCCCGGTCTTGGGGCGCCGGCAGCGTCCTCGATCCTCGCCCGCACCATGGCGTTGCGGGTCGTGGCGTCGATGCGCGCGTCGACTGCGACGACCTTGGCCGCGATCGGCGGCGAGTCGCTGTTGGCGAACAGCTCGACGCCGTCGCCCTCGCGCGGGGCCGCGGCCACGTGCTGTGCGACGGTGAAGTCCGCGTGCGCGGCGTCGTCGACGCCTTGCAAGGTCGTGAGCAGCGTGCCGTCCTCTAGGTACTGGCCAGGATGCACGTCCGAGATGCCCACGCGCCCGCGGAACGGCGCGCGGATCGTCTTGCGGGCGATGATCGCCTTGGTGCGCGCGATCTGCGCCAGCGCGACGTCGCGCTCCGCGCGCGCGATCCAGCTCCTCCTCGGATGCGGCACGAGTCTCGATCAGGCGCCGCGTGCGGCCCACCACGGTTTCCGCGAGGGCGGCCTGCGCCCTGCTGTGCCTTCAGCTCGGCCTCCTCGACGGAGACGTCGAGCGCGACCAGCACCGTGCCCGGGTCAACAATTTGCCCGGGCATGAGCATGATGTGGTGGACGGTGCCCGGCAGCTCGTTGCGCAGCGTGATCGAGCGCAGCGCCAGGACCGTCCCGATCGACGTCGTCGTCTGCCGGTGTTCGCGTTCCGGCCGTCACCGACTCCATCGGCTCGGGCTGGTCTGCGGAGGTAGCATCGGCTTCCTGTATGGAAGCGTGCTTCCATGCAGCGAGGGCAACTCCCATCCCGACGACCGTCACGAGCAGCAGAGAAGATCCGATCCAACGACGACGATTCATGAGCGGCGACCTCCTGAGCCCTTGGGGGCGCGGACCTTGGCCTTGGGCGACGAGCGAGCCGGCATTGAAGGCATCGAGCGGGCGAGCATGTCCTCGAGCGCGATGCGCACGCGAACCACCAGCTCCTGATTTACCGTGGCCAGCCCCAGCACCCAGTAGAGCCACAACCCGTCGATTGCCGCGGCGACGGCCTCGCCGACACCCGGCGGCAGCCCATCCTCAGCGGCGTTGAGCGAGCCTGCGCCATGCCCATGATCGGTATTACTCCGTGATTTCGTCATAGCCTCGCCCGAGGAACTGGACGAAACAGAACCCGTGGCCGAAGGGATCAGCCATAAGAGCGAGCTTGCCCCACTTGTGCGTAGCGATGGGCTTCTCTAGCCGCGCTCCAGCCGATACCGCTCCCTGAATCGCCGGTTCGATCGCGTCAACCACGAAATCAAGATGGACCGGCGTCCAATGTCGCTCGTAACTCCGACGCTGCAAGGTTGTATCTGAGGCCGGCGTCCCAGGTGATTTAACGAGCAGGTAGATTGGGGACGAACCCCCAAGCATCTCTATTCCGAAGGCTCCGAAGCGACGGCCGACCTTCAATCCAAAAGCAGAACCGTAAAAGCGGGCTGCCTTGTCGAGATCATCAACGTCGAGGTTCACGAGAAAGCTCATCTGACATCCTCCTGCGTTGCCCAAGGCTTGACTTCAGCCGCCGGACCGGATCCTCGGCTGCACCGATTTCTCGTATGTGATGGATTGCTTTAACGGAACTCACGAAGGATTTATCCCGAAAAGACTATTACTTGCGCAGCCCTTCTGCACTCATCGCCTCCTTCACCCATCTGCCGGAGCGGCCCATTTTTTGGAAGCATGGATCGTCCTCGCTCGCTTGACCTCTGCCGCAGTTCAACAGGGCGCTATGGTACAGTGCCGCTCGTGTGGCCGGCAATCGGGATCGTGATCCTCATGAGCGTGGCGAGGCCCATCCTCATCGCTCATCGCGGCGCGAGCGGTTATCTCCCCGAGCACACCCTGGCGGCCTATTGGCTCGCCATTGAGCAGAGCGCGGATTTCATCGAGCCCGACCTGGACATCACTAAAGACCGCGTGCTCAAACCCCCCGAAGAGGCCCTACGCGTCGCCTGCGAGGGCGTGGGGGCATCACCACGGCGCAGCTCCGGGCGCTGCTGAGCCCGAGGGACCTGGCCGACATCGAGGGCGGACATTACCAACCGGCGGTCGCCTTTGACCAGGCTAGCTAGCCACCCAGAAAACAGATCTGAAGTTTACTTAGTCTTGTATCATAGGTTATGTAGTTAAGGATTCGCGAAAATCGGCTCCAGACCGAATTGCAGCCGCCCACGTTGTCGATCCCGTTTAGGGTGTGCGCGTCGTGCGTTCCCGGCGAGGTAGTCGATGGCGCGTG
>JALZID010000350.1 GCA_030860485.1 Pseudomonadota bacterium
ATCAATACCTTACTACAATATTATGGCACTACAAACAGCATTTCCAGATCCGTCCGTTGATTCTATTGAAGTTTATTCGCAGAAAGTCACGAAAAAGGGGGATAGCCTGTTAAACCTGGGCTAGCGAGAGTCTCCGGAGCCCCCGAACGCCCTCCGTCTGCCGATGGGAAGCTGGAACACCCGTCGTAAACCTGAGGAGCCATCTAACTCCTCCGTCCGAACGGAGCGTGTTGCCGGCCCTCACGGCGTTAGTTGGACCCGTGCTCCTTGGTCGAAGCCGCCGTCTTACGTTTTCACCCGGAGTCTCAGGTCGCCGACTTTTCCGACCGGTCGGCCTGCGAGCGTCTCCTTCGCCGAGGCGCGCGCCTCACATTCTCAATGCGTTTCCTGTTTTGCGTCCGATGCGAAAGCGGGTCCTTGCCCTTCGAGAACCTGGGACAGTCGCATCAAGGAGGCTTTAATGCCCGCGCCATCGTGGGGCGAGATGATAGCGCGCTCGGCCACAGCGGTAATCAAGTCCGCCTGTTGCCGCAGCGCTTGGCATCGTCGGGCGTTCGTCGTCTGTCCGGCGATGATTACCAGGGCCTGAAGCAGGCACGACAGGACCGCGACGTTGCCTTCGGCATTCTGCCGGATTTGGTCAAAGGCTTCGGCCAACAGACTCTCGAAGCTCGGGCCTCGGGCAATCACGCGCAGCTCCCCCTGATCCAGGCGGTGGGAGGTCGCAATCCGGCGAGCCGCAAGCCGGACGAGGATCGCCGCCAGGTAGTCCACGCACATCACCGCGGTCGTGGTATCGTTGATGCCGGGCGACAGCGCTTTCATGGCGATGTCCACGATTTGCCGAATGCCGAAGGCGGCGTCCTGTTGCACCGTGCGCTGGCGGCTGATGAGGTAGACCGCATGCAGCTCGGCCGTCGTCTCTTCGTCCAGCCCGCCCGGGCCAGCCACGGACAACAGCGGAGTGCCCTCGACAACGAACTCGCCGATGCCGCGTTCCATGCGCAGGATGGCCCCGCGTTCCCGGGCCAAAGCCAGAAGCGCGTCCCCGTCGATACTCTCGATGTAACCGGTCTCCCGTGCCGGGACGGCAGACCAAGCCTGCTCCGCGAGAGACATCTCCGGGTTGTCGTCCGCGTCGTTGTCGGCGTCTTCACCCAGCCCCTTGGGAAACAAGTGATCCACGGCAGCGATCGTCTCCCGTGCGGCCGCGGCGATAATGCTCGATGCCTGGATGGACATCGAGATGTGGTGAATGAAGAAGATCAAAAAGGCGATCCCCACGAACGCGAGGATTAAGCCGACCAGCACCGCCAGCGAAGGCACGAACGACCCTTCGTCACCCCCCCGGATGGTCCGGAGCACCACCAGGCAGTACGCGAATATGCCGACGAACACGCCGAGCACCATCTGGTTGATGCGGTCGCGCATAAAGTTGCGAAGGACCCGCGACGTGTACTGACTGGACGTCAGCGCGAGGGCAACGATGGTAATGGAGAACACCACCCCGGCCACCGTGATCATCGAGCTGGCGACGGCCGTGAGCAGGCCGCGGGAAGCGGCCGCACCGGCGCCGAAGAGCAGCGGCCATCTCTCGACAACATGGAGATTTACGTTCGCATCCACCGCGATCAGGACGGTGGCGAGTCCCACGGCGCCCAGAACCATCACTGCGGGTACGAACCAGAAGCTCGACTGCATGTCTTGCCACCAATGGCGCAGTTTCGTGATCATTTGCCAGGTTCTTTTCCGTTACGGCTTTGGTTCTTAGCTTTTGCATCATCAGTGGATGCAGTACCCTTCAAGAGATTCTCCCCATCGTTCAACGGTTGTACCTGCCGTGCCTGTTCCTCGATGACACCGGCTTCGCTGTATAACCCAGCTTCCGCTTTCGTGGCCGTCGCATCGAGTTCTTCGTGCGGCGATTGAGCAGGGAACCGCTTGACTGGCCCGACGTCATGCGCCTCCCCCGGTTTCCCGTCGAGCACGGTGACGGGGACCCCCTGCGGGAAGACAACCTCTCGGGCCTCGTCGGGCATCGAGATGCCATGTTTCTGAAAGGCCAGTTTCACCAGCCGGATCACCGAAGACCGCACCTTCAACCAACTGTGTTCGCGGCCGTTGAGCCAAAAGTAGACGCGCAGGTTTATGGTCGCCCGCCCCAGGCTGTCCGCCAGCACCGAGGGCTCGGGGTCGTTCAGAACGGCCGGGTGGTCCGCCAGCACTTTCCGTGCAATCTCTTGGGCCTCGTTGATCGAATCGTCGTAGCCGATGCCGACGACAAAGTCCTCGCGCCGGTTGGCGTTGGTCGTGAAGTTGCGGAGGTTGCTCTTATAAACGCTGGCGTTCGGGATCTGCACGAGGTTGCCATCAAGCGTCATCAAGATCGTCGTGCGCATGTTCAATTGCTGCACGAAACCCGTCACGCCGGAAATCTCGACCAAATCGCCCGTCTCGAACGGCCGCTGCATGCTGAGGAAGATGCTGGCCAGGAAGTTCTCGGTGATGTCCCGGAAAGCGATACCCACGGCCAGACCAATCAGGCCGGTGCCGCCGACCACGGTTAGGGCTAGTTGTGTCAGGCCGGAGACTCTTAGAACGATGTAGGTGCCGAAGAGGAAGACGAGCACGCCTGCCCCACGAGCGATCACATTTCGCAGAAGTTTCGCTCGAATCCGTTGGCGAAGGAACGCACGCGATCCTCGTGCTGCCAGCATGCCGGCCCCCACTGACAGAGCCAGGATGACCAGTCCAAAAACGAAAAAAGGAAGCGAGCGGATGAAGTCTCGCCATAGTACCAACAGTCCGCCCCACGCCAGACGGAAGTCCCATACCGACGGCTCGAGCACCTCCATCCGGTTGGCCACGGCGACAACGTCCTGAGTATTGCGCGCCAGATCGCCGGCCCATTTCTTGAGCTCATCAGTCTCCGTCCGACCGTTGAGGAAGACGACTCCTTCCTCGACCCCGACTTGCGGGTCGGTGAACCAGCCGGTGGCATCCAGGACGCTCTGGAGACGTTTGCCGATCTCCTCATCGCGCGCGACAGGAGTAACGTCCACCGTCGCGGGTGCGGGGGAGAGCTCTTGTTCGCCGGGGGCGGGTAGTTTCTGCGGTTCGCCGGCTTTGCCGACTGGTTCCTGTGCCACGACAGTCGAAGTCAGCACACCGCACGCAGCACCGAGCAACACCGCCCACAGCACCAGTTTCACTCTCCGTTAGAACCGGTAGATCGCGACCGCACCCGTGGTGGAGGGCATCCGCTCCGCGGGAACGACGACGACCTCGCCCTTCATCTGCAGAACGAGTTCCGCCAAGTCATCGAGCATGTCATCGACCTCGGGGTCCGAGAGCTCGCCCGTTTGGATCTGGCCGGTCGCGCGGTCGATCTTGCCGGGGATCTGCCGGTCGTTCTCTACCAGCAAGGTGCCGACGCGCCCGGCCATCGTGGCTTGAGCCACTTGCGCCAAGTCGTCCGATCCCAACTGGCGAGAAAGGGCGACCTGATAGCTCTCGACCAGGTTAGCCAGGCGTTTCAAGTACAGCGGTTCGACCTTCTGCCACGCCTCCGCACGCAACTGGTCGAGGCTGAGGGCTTCGGGATTCATCATGATCCCATCGGCCATCAGGAAGGGATTGTGGCTGATTTTGTGGAACGGCGCGTGATACTCCGTCAGCGTCGCGAGCATCAGCGGCAGCCCGGACGGGCGGGAGTGGTGCTCCAGGATCGCCCGGTCGATGAACCGGAAGAACCGGTCCCGGTCGATGTCCACCTCGTCCGCCTTGTCCCCGTGCGCGTGGATCGAAGGGGTCGCCCCGCCACAGGCCGCGCGGGCTGCCCCGGCTCCATAAGAAGCGACCGTCGTGTGCTGCTCGGTCAGTTCGTTTCCCAGCGCCTCCGTGATGGTCGAAGGCACGTTCGTCAACTCGACCGGGTCCAGGGCGTAGCGGTTTCCTTCATAGAGCTTGGCCTCGTGGCGGCTCAGAGCGAGAATTTGGTAGCGGTCGGCCGACTGGAGGACGCGGAGCAGTGGCTTCGTGTGGTAGCTGTCGGCCACGACGAGCAGTTCCGGGACCGTGCGTTGCAGCTCGAAGATCTGGAACTTGCCGGGCGAGCTGAGGATGGCCAGCCCGTCCGTGCGTGCGTTCCAGAAGCGGTCGTCACGCGCCAGCGCCTGGAACTTCTCCAGGAGCGTCCGCACTTCCCGCGTCGGGTACTTCTGGCCCAGGGAGTTTTCCATCTCCCGCAGTAGGTTGCGGTAGCGGATCGGGTCTTGCTGGTTTTCGGGGTGATGCCGGTACGTCGGCTGATACAGGGAAATGCACGGCGGCTGGTGATCGGCCAGCAACGCAGTCAGCTGATCGGTAGAAAGTTGACGCATGGGAACTCCTTGGCTCATTCATGAGCAGTATCGTGCGAAGGGAGGGCAAAGGCAGCCGGACGGTTCAGATCGTCTGGTCGCCGCCGTAAGACGTTCGGCCTTTGGGGTCATCCAGACGCCCGAGAGTGCGCTTGAGGGTTTTCTCCAGCTTATTGGCGCACCCCTTGAGGGCCTGATCCAGAGTCGCCCCCTGATGACTCACGGTGATCGGCTGGAGGCCCGTGGGCCGGGCTTCCATGACGCAGCGCTTATCGTTGTCGCGGGCTTTCGAGCTGTTGCTCTCGTCGCTGAGGTGGACTTCCACGCGCGTGATCTTCTCGCCGAAACGCCCGAACGTTCCCTCCACCACGGCCTCGACCTGGCGGCTCAACTCGTCGCTGCCCTCGATGTGGTTGTCCGTGTTGACCTGGATTTGCATGATTACAAGGATAGGAAATTCAATGGGTCTTTGCAACTGTTGCGTCGGATGGGCCGGCCGGTGGTTGGGTGGTGCGGGAGCCCGTCCCATACTTAGAGAACGGAGCGCGACGGGTCAGTTCGGCGAACTCGACGATCACAGTGTACTGGTCGGTGACATCGCCGGAATTCTTCCGTCTCCAGTGTTCGCGAAAACATGTCCCCGGCCCGTCGTCACGGAGGTTTCTCAGGCCATGGGGAGAGATAATGGTTCCGGCCGATGTAAATTCACCGATTCCAACCCACTGAGTGGCTGCAAAGGTGGGCAAAAGCCCTTTTTCGCCAAGAGGTAGAGTAGTGCTGGGCTCGTGAGCTGTCAAGCAAGCATGGTAGAGGAGCAGCTACGCGCCCTGGAGCAGACACGGACGGAGCGGATCGCGCACGCCGATAGCCATCCGTTGCGGCAGGTGGTGCGGTTGATGGGGCTGCGCGCGATCGGGCCGAACTGTGCGTGGCTTTTGGTGATGGAATTCTTTGCCTGGCGGGGGTTCCGGAACCGCCGTGAGCTTGGGGCCTGCGCGGGTCTGACGGGGACGCCCTATGACAGTGGTGGCAGTAAAAGAGACCAGGGCATTAGCAAAGCCGACAATGCCCGGGTACGCACGATGATGGTCCGAGATCGCGTGGTTGTGGCTGCGCCATCAGCCGAACTCCAAGCTCAGCTGCTGGTTCATCCTGTACCTCCTAAAAGCTGGGCGTCCTGCCCATCTGGTTCCGTGAGCGCTTTGCCGGTGGCGGCGCGCGGATGCGGCGCGTGGGGATCGTGGCCTTAGCCCGTCGGTTGCTGGTCGCGCTATGGCGCTACCTCGAAGAGGGCCTGTTGCCTGAGGGCGCGGAGCTCAAGGCCGGCGGTTAAACCAGCGAGAGGATTTGCGCCGGCACGAGCCCTCGAACGTTTTTGCAAGTAAGAGGTTGGCAGAAGCGCCCGAAACTGGCCTGGGTTGATGAAGATCAGTGACCGTAGCTATCAGATGGGGTGCTTCTTTAAGTCGGTTTACTTAACGCGCTGCGCGTATGCAGCATGAGGTGATCGGCCCATGCCGACACGGATAGAAGGTTGTGGCAGGCAACACGCTTCGGATAAACCGGCCAACCGGACGACGTGCATGATTGAGGGGCTATATTGGTACTTAGCGCTGATCCGATGGGCCGGAGTTATTCACCCTTTGTCCACCGACTACGATTGAGAGAAAGTCTTCGTCCGTGGACAAAGCGTGAATAACTCCGGCGGAGACCCGCCGGCCAGCACGTGTTGCTCACGATCATGGAACAGGATCGCGAACGGCTCTGCGGGCCGAAGAACGTCCCCGATCCCGACCGTCGGGCGTACTGCGGCGGGAGTGTCCGTGGCGAGGTGACCCTCGGCGGCCGCCGCATCCGCGTGCCGCGCCTGCGGGCCCGGAGTGTCGACGGCCACGAGCTCGACCTCCCGAGCTTCGCCTACGCCGTCGCGGCGCTGGCGGTGGCCGTCACCTGGTGGCCGTACAGTCGCCTCGACTCGGAGTTCATGCCGCCTCTCTACGAAGGCGACCTGCTCTACATGCCGATGACGCTGCCGGGGATGTCCATCACCAAGGCGCGCGAACTGCTGCAGCAGACCGGCCGCATCACCGAGCGTTTTCCTGAGGTGCATCACGTCTTCGGCAAGAGCGACTGTGCCGAGACGGCGACCGATCCGGCACCGCTCAGCATGGTGGAGACCACGATAATGCTGAAGCCGGAAGAAGACTGGCCGGTGGGCGATATCACTGACATGCGCGGCACAGTCATCGCCCGTCGCCGGCGCACGCCGGACGAGTTGGTCGACGTGATCAATGCGGCCGTTCCGTTTCCGGGTGTGACCAACGCTTGGACCAATGCCGATCAAGACGCGCATCAACATGCTCTCCACCGGGATCAAGACGCCGGTCGGCATAGGAATAGGGATTTTAAACGCCCTTTTTCATCAAGAGGTAGGGTACTGCTGGGCTCGCGAGCTGTCAAGCATGCGAGTCCTCGGCCTGGAATCGAGGCATTTTCGGGCCCTTCATCGGCCCGAGGCGCTATGTTTCGGAGCGTTGGAGCGTTTTGGCGTCTCGGGCGAGCGAGGGCCAACAGAGAGGGTCGGCTCAGGGGGCTCGGATGGGATCAGGGATCGGTGCTGGATCAGACCAGTTAGAATCGATGCAAGGCCCTGGCCGCTGCTCGGGGCGGTTCTCGGGCGGGCAAGCGAGGTGGGTGGAGTTGTTTGGGCGTTGTTTAGGGATTAGGATCTCCGCGCCCGCGGCACGATCCAGGATTACGCCCGGCTCGACCGGGCCACTATAGGGGAGAGGGCGACATGACGCCAGCCGCTGCACGCGCTGTACAGGCCAATTGGAAAGGACTCCTTTTGATCTCGATCAACGCCACGTCTCCCGATGGGAATAGCATGATTTGGGATACGGTCGCCTAGGCTTCGCGTCGGCGACGTGCTACGATTTTCCTCGACTCAGCGGAGAACTATTGACTATGCACGACATTAAGCCCCTCGCGCTTGGCTTGCTTGCGTCCTGGCCCGTGATCCTTACCCTGGTCGGCGTCGTTTTCGCGCTCGCTGGTTGTGGCGAGCCGCCGGCCTCCGCCACTGCGATCATCGAGGGCCCATTCGAAGAACCGCTTGCGGTGCCGCCGGTCGTCGCCGGCTCGACCTACCCTACGCTGGTCGCGCAGGAAACGGATGTCGCCTTGCTCAACGGCCGGCGGACCAAGGTCTATGGCTATCATGCGGGGATCTTGGGGCCGACGATCACAGCAAATACCGGTGACACGGTGCAAGTGCGATTGGAGAACAAGCTCGGCCAGAAGACCAACGTTCACTGGCATGGCGTGAACGTGCCCCCTGGGATGGATGGGTATCCGGACCAGGTAATCGCACCGCAGAGCGCCCTCGAATTCGCGCTTCCCATCGAGGTCCGGGCCGGCACCTATTGGTACCATCCCCATGCACTTGGGCTCGCGGCGCACCAAGTTGTCCACGGGCTTGCGGGGTTCTTCATCGTGCATGACGATGAAGATGCAGCGCTCGGCTTGCCGAGCGGAGAGCAGGATATCGCTTTCGTGATCCAGGACAAGCGTTTCGAGAGTGACGGGGAAGTGGCCTACGCGCCCAACCCGGAAGAGGTGATGAGCGGGTACTTCGGCCCGTACCTATTCGTCAACGGCGTCTATAGCCCCGTTCGTTCCGTCGCCACACGTTGGTACCGTATGCGCATGCTCAATGGCTCCAACGCACGGGTGTACAACCTCGCCCTGAGCGACGGTGCTGCTTTTTACGTCATCGGATCGGATGGCGGACTCATTGAGCGCCCGGAGAGCGTCGATACGCTTCTCCTTGGGCCCAGCGAGCGTGCCGAAGTACTTGTGAACTTTTCGTCCTATCGCGTGGGTGCCGAAGTCTACCTGGTGAGCCTCCCCTTCGACGGGGGCGGTGTGCAAGGGCACGATACGTTTCGGATCATGAAGTTCCTGGTCGAACGCACGGAGCGCGATGCGTTTCGTTTGCCCGCGGTACTTTCGCGCAGCGTCCCGCACCCATTCGATTCCGTCGTCAAGACGCGTCGTTTCGACATCGCCGGAATGCATGAGATGGCTGAGCATGCGGGTCATGACATGGGTGCGTCGGGGATGCACACGATCAACCAGAAGACTTTCGATCTCGAGCGCATCGATGAGCACGTGCGGGTCGGCAGCACGGAAATCTGGGAATTCGATAATGCCGGCGGAAACGAGATCCACCCGATGCACATCCATGGCGCGGCCTTTCGGGTCTTCGACCGTATCGGCGGACGTGGCGCGCTCACGGCTACGGAGCGGGGCGTCAAGGACACCGTGCTGGTAATACCGGGAGAAAAGGTACGAGTGCTTGTCACGTTCTCCGCTCATCCGGGCAAGTTCGTTTTTCACTGCCACAACCTGGAGCACGAAGAGGACGGCATGATGCTCAACTACAAATCGAGTTGAAGGTAACCAAGCTCTGACGATTTCAGGCCTTGCGTTGGACAAGGGGGCCTGACAGAGCACCTTGCTGCTGCGCTGGCTTCTAGCCAATACGGGCAGAGTACGTCTACCGTCGACCCGAGAACAGCTCCGCCCTGACTTCCGGTGGGACCCAGAGGCCCTGCAGACGGCGCGGTGGTCCGATGTCGCGGAAAAGCAGATCACCGTTGCCGAGTCGCTTCTCCGCGCCGGTCGTCTCCAGCAGCATGCGTGATTCGATCGCCTTCTGCATCTTCAGCCTCCGCACTGCGGTCTTTGCTCATCTCCAGATCGCAGTCACACAACCACCGAATGATTATGCGCGAGAATCTACACTACTCAAGGCAGGGCATCACCACCCACCTACGCCAATGTTGGTCCTGTACCTGTAGCCCTACGCAGTCACCAGGTACGCCGACGATGAGGCTTACCTCGATGTGATGCCACCAGCCGACCGTTCCCGTGCAAGCAGTGTCATGCGGACTAGCTTTGCCAGCGAGCGGGGGAAGACCCTAGCTCTGACGTAGTTCCGACGTTCGGCACGAAGGACTGCCCTAACCCCGGACAAGGAGGTTTAAAAGGTCAATTACTCCCGAATTGGCACGGGAAATATAAGAGCTCATGGCGATGGAATGATTCGGGAATAACCCGAACTCCGAACCATTCAGCACCACAGGGCTATCAAATGGCGCCTGCGTATGCTCGAGCGCCCGGATAACCTGCCGTACAGTGACCAATGCGTGCTTGTTTTCGAGAATAGGCCGGAAATCAACCTCGACCGCACGCATGAAGTGCAGCAACGCCCACGTCGATCCTCGCGCGTAATAAAACACATCGTCTAGCTCCATCCATGGGGTCCTATGCTGAACGGGACTAACGGCAGCGGCTGACCGTTCCGCGCCCTTTGCTGGGACGTTGGTTCCAACACTGGCGCTGAGTCGTTGGGCCAGATCGCCAAGCCGTTGCGAGACCAGACCCAACCAGGGGCGCAGATTATCCGCACGCGCAAAGAAAAGCTCCTTATCATGACTGTCTTGGAGACGCTTTAAGTAGCGGTTAAGGTGGTCTATCCCGTCGCGATACTCATATTCAGTGGCGAACAACCACGAGGCGTGATCGAAATTGAGTCGTGGATCGGCTACCGCGAGGTCCGGGTCTTCGGTCGATTGCGACTGCGATCGAGCGAGCTGGTTGCGAAGGGCCCGCACAAGATCGCGTACTTGTACCACGACGCCGTGCTCCCAATTAGGGATGTTGTCCATAATGATCCCGGGCGGCAGGACGTCATTGGAGAGGTAACCCCCACGACCGTCCAAGAGCGTAGTGGCGGCCTTGATCAGCACGGCCGTACAGACTGCGCCCGGCGCCAGCTTCTCCGCCGGAACGCCGGTCAGCTCCATCGCCGCTTTCGTGACGTCGAACACGGGCGGCTCATAGTCCCAATAGTATCCCAAGGCAAGCACGACAATCGCTGATGCACCCAAGGCGGCGGCGATTAACCAAAACCAGAAGGTCGAGCGCCCCCGCCATCGGGAAGGGAGTACTTTGTAGGTGAGGTCATCCTCGACAGTAGAGGGCATGGCGTGCTTATGGCCAAAGGATAGGACGTTCAACGAAGGATAGGACGTTCAACGCGGTTTGGCAACTATTAGTCTTTTCCAACATGGTATGAGTCTGGACGTGGGGGGCTGTTTCCAACGAGGTATGAGTCTGAACGGTAGCGGTTGGGTCGATCATGGGAGCCATGGTGATCGACATGAACGAGACGCGAGTGTGCGCGCTTTGGCAGCTCAAGGCTTTTCTGGAGGGGACGGGGGAGGTCAGCCCGTCGAGGACGACGAGGGGCCCTACTCGCACCTCCAGGCGGTGCTCAAGCGCTTTGCCTACCCTCGGCTCAAGCAGGCGAACAAGGGGCTGGTGCTGCGCTATCTGGGTCGCACCACGGGCTATTCACGGCACATAGGTAAGATCTTATAACTATATGAGTTATAAAGATAACAAATGCGTGGAACTTTTAGGGCTCCACCCGATCTGATCAACTTTATCGGCAAATCAAGATGATCGGGGAGGGGAGGATGGAACG
>JALZID010000351.1 GCA_030860485.1 Pseudomonadota bacterium
TGCGTTAGGGCCGGAGGGCTATTACGGCGCTTTTACCATCAACGCTCACACGGATGTCGCACAGATCCCAGAGAGTGACGCCACGGTCAGCTCGGCACTTGCCCGCGGCGTGCCCATCGTGTCGAGCCGGCAGATGATGGCGTGGCTGGATGGCCGCAACAACTCCTCGTTCGGAGCGCTCTCCTGGAGCGGGAACTCCCTGAGCTTTAGCGTCACCCAAAACAGCGCTGCCAACGGACTGCAAGCGCTGGTGCCGCGAGTGGTGAACGGCGTCGTTGTTACCGGGATCACGCGTAACGGCAGTCCAATTACGTTCACGACCGAGATCATCAAGGGAGTGAGCTATGCGGTGGTTTCCGCGTTGTCGGGGGCCTATGTGGCAAGCTTCGCGCCTGACACGACGCCCCCCACTGTGGTTTCTCATTCGCCGAATACCGGTGCCACCGGGGTTAGCCAAGCGGCGCTCATTACCGCTACCTTTAGCGAGGATATGGGTCCAGCGACGATCGGGACCAGTACATTTGAATTACGCGGTCCCGGCAACACATTGGTCACCGCTACGGTTACCTATAACGGCGCAATTCGAACTGCGACGTTGGACCCAAGCGCTAGTTTATTGAGCTCAACAAGCTATACGGCGACCGTGAAAGGTGGCGCCACAGGGGCAAAAGATGCTGGCGGCCTTGCGATGGTCTCGGACTTCGTTTGGACCTTCACGACGGAAGCGGCACCCTGCTCTAGCTCTTGCAGTGGCTGGAACAACGCAACGACCCCGACGAATGCCCCTGCAAACGATCCCAATGCCGTCGAGCTTGGCGTCAAGTTCCGGTCTGATTCGGACGGCTTCATCACCGGTATTCGGTTTTACAAGGGAGCCGGTAACACCGGCACCCATGTCGGTCGGTTATGGACCACCGGAGGAACACAGCTCGCGACGGCGACCTTCACCAGCGAAACCGCCTCAGGGTGGCAGCAGGTGAGCTTCGCCGCGCCGGTGGCGATCACGGCCAATACCGTTTACGTCGCTTCGTACCATGCTCCGAATGGAGGTTATGCTTTTGACAGTAACTATTTCGCGGGCAGCGGTTTTCAAAACGGCCCCTTGTATTTCCTAAAAGACGGGGAAAGCGGGGGTAATGGTGTGTACGTCTATGGGGCGGGCGGCTTCCCTACCAATACATTCCAAGCCAGTAACTACTGGGTGGATGTGGTCTTTACGACCAGCGCCGGGGGTTCTGACACGACACCGCCGACGGTGATCACGAAATCGCCGACGGATAACGCGACCGGCGTCAGTCCCACCACGGCCGTGACCGTGACGTTCAACGAGCCGCTGAATCCGGCGACGGTCAACACCTCGACCTTCGAGCTGCGGGACTCAACCAACGCCTTGGTAACTGCTACGGTCAGCTCCAACGCCAACACGGCAACACTGACGCCAAGTACCGTGCTGGCCAATTCGGCAACTTATACCGCCACACTCAAGGGCGGAGCGACGGATCCGCGGGTGAAGGATGTTGCGGATAACGCGTTAGCGGCGAACGCCACGTGGTCGTTCACGACCGTGGGAGTGGGAGGAGTTTGTGGCTCTCCAGCAAATGGTATCGTTGCGGAGAACTGTCTAACGGGCAACGCTGCTTCGGAATGGGACGTAAACGGAGCGGGGAATGCAAGCATTCAAGGATTTGCAACGGACATCAGTGTAAACCGGGGACAGACCGTATCATTCAAGATCGATACGAACTCATCGGACTACCGCCTCGACATCTACCGCATGGGCTATTACGGGGGGGCCGGAGCACGCAAGATTACAACCGTACAACCATCTGCTACCTTGCCTCAATCCCAGCCGGCTTGTCTTAACGACTCCGCGACGGGGCTCATCGAATGCGGGAATTGGGCTGTATCCGCTTCATGGAGCGTTCCGGCGACCGCGACGTCGGGGATATACTTCGCGAAAGCGGTTCGCGAGGACGGTGCAAATGCGGGCCAGGCAAGCCACATCGTCTTCGTCGTACGCGACGATGCGAGCACGTCCAACATACTTTTCCAAACTTCGGATACCACCTGGCAGGCATATAACAATTACGGCGGTAATAGCCTCTATACTGGATCGCCGGCCGGGCGCGCTTACAAGGTCAGCTACAACCGGCCTTTCCGCACCCGCGCCGTCGATAACGGCCAGGATTGGTTATTCAACGCCGAATACCCGATGGTCCGGTGGCTAGAGGCCAATGGTTACGACGTCAGCTACTCTACCGGAGTCGACAGCGATCGTCGCGGCGCGTTGATCCGCAACCATAAGCTCTTCCTATCGGTCGGGCATGACGAATACTGGTCTGATGGCCAGCATACGAACGTTGAAGCGGCTCGGAACGCGGGCGTGGATTTAGGGTTTTTCAGCGGCAACGAGGTGTTCTGGAAGACCCGCTGGGAAAACAGCATCGATGGTTCGGGGACGCCGTATCGCACGCTCGTGTGCTACAAGGAAACGCACGCCAATGAGAAGATCGATCCTTTGCCCGGTGTCTGGACCGGCACCTGGCGCGACCCGCGCTTTAGCCCGCCCGCGGACGGCGGCCGTCCGGAAAATGCCCTGACCGGCACACTTTTCACCGTAAACGCCGGGGCGACGACCTCGATTCGGGTGCCGGCGGAAGACGGCAAGATGCGCTTTTGGCGCAACACCAGCATCGCGAATCTCGCGGCAGGGGCCACGGCCACATTACCCTTTGGAACCTTGGGCTATGAATGGGACGAAGATATTGACAACGGATTCCGACCGGCTGGCCTCTTCCACATGTCGACCGCTGTGGTACCGAATGCGCCGGTGCTGTTGGACTACGGGTCTAATTTTGGGTCGGGGACGGCGACGCATCATCTGACGCTTTACCGGCATAATAGCGGTGCCCTGGTTTTCGGCTCAGGTACGGTTCAATGGTCCTGGGGTCTGGATAGTAATCACGATAACGGCAGTGCTGCAGCTGATGTACGGATGCGGCAGGCGACCGTGAACCTGTTTGCGGACATGGGCGTGCAGCCTTCTACACTGCAGTCAGGCTTGGTTCACGCGACCGCTTCGGCCGATGCGACTGCTCCCAGCTCGACGATAGCCTCGCCGACGAATGGTTCAAACGTGCCGCAGGGAAGTCCCGTGACCATCAGCGGAACGGCAACCGACAGCGGAGGAGGGGTGGTGGGTGGCGTCGAGGTCTCGGTGGACGGCGGATCAACTTGGTTTCCAGCCAATGGCCGCTCCAACTGGAGCGTTACCTGGCTCCCCAGCGCCTCCGGGAGTGTGACGATTCGGAGCCGTGCCGTGGACGACAGCGGGAATCTCGAAACGCCGAGCGCCGGTGTTAACGTCACGGTTGGTTCAGGAAATCCGCCGAGCACCTGCACAGGGAGTAGTGTTTGGCCTGCCACGGCCGTGCCGGCGAATCCTGCGGATCCTGATACGACCCCGGTTGAACTGGGGGTGAAGTTCCGATCGGATGTCAGTGGCTTTGTTTGCGGCATCCGATTCTACAAGAGTGGCACGAATACGGGCACACACGTCGGCAACCTGTGGAGCAGCAGCGGAACCTTGCTTGCCACCGCGACCTTCACCGGCGAGACCGCGTCGGGCTGGCAGCAAGCGGACTTCGCCACGCCGGTGGCGGTCACGGCCAATATCGTTTACGTGGCTTCCTACCATGCGCCGAATGGGCGGTATGCGGCAGATACTGGATTTTTCGCCGCCGGCGGTGTTGACAATGCGCCGCTGCATGCATTGCAGGACGGTGTGAGCGGGGGTAATGGTGCGTACGTATATGGGACGGGCGGTTTTCCTTCCATCACCTTCCAGTCCACAAACTACTGGGTGGATGTGGTCTTTACGACCAGCACGGGTCCTGACACGACTCCGCCGACGGCGCCCTCCAATCTCAGTGCGACGGCCGTATCGACCTCGCAAATCAATCTGACGTGGACGGGCTCGACCGATAACGTGGGAGTCAGTGGTTATCGAGTAGAGCGGTGTCAAGGTGCGGGATGTACCGATTTTGCCGAAGTGGCGACCCCGACCGGGACGAGCCATGCGGACAGTGGGCTGACGCCGGGCACGACCTATCGATATCGAGTGCGTGCGGCCGACGCGGTGCCTAATTTCAGCGGCTACTCGAACATAGCGACGGCGACCACCGCGACCTCCGACACGACGCCGCCGACGGTGTCGTCGTCGACGACACCTGCGAACGGTGCCACGGGTGTCGCCGTGGTGGCCACCGTCACGGCGATCTTCAGCGAGGCCATGGATCATCCGGCGACGGTCAACACCTCGACCTTCGAGCTACGGGATGCGAGCAACGCATTGGTGACGGCCACGGTTAGCTACAACGCAAGCACTAACACCGCGACATTGACGCCGAGCAGTGCGCTGTCCAATGGGGTCACCTATACGGCCACGGTCAAGGGTGGTACGACCGATCCGCGGGTGAAGGATCTCGCGGGTAATGCGCTCGCTGTCAACGTCAGTTGGTCCTTCACTACCGCGAGCTCGGGGGCCTGTACCGGCAACACGATCTGGCCGGGGACGGCGGTGCCGGCGGTGGCTGCGGATCCGGACACCTCGGCGGTGGAGTTGGGGGTCAAGTTCCGCTCGGATGTAAACGGCACGGTGTGCGGGGTGCGGTTCTACAAGGGCAGTGCGAACACTGGCACGCATGTGGGCAAGCTCTGGAGCAGCGGCGGGACGCTGTTGGCGCAGGCGATCTTCACCGGCGAGACGGCCTCGGGTTGGCAGCAGGTAAACTTTACGAGCCCGGTGGCGATCACGGCCGGCACGACCTATGTAGCTTCGTACCACGCCCCGAACGGGCGCTATGCAGTCAATGAAGGGTACTTCACCACCGGCGTCGACACCCCCCCGCTGCATGCGCTGCAGGACGGGGTGAGTGGGGGCAACGGGGTATACCTGTACGGGGCGGGTGGTTTCCCGACCAACACCTTCGCCTTCAGCAATTACTGGGTGGACGTGGTGTTCATTCCAGGGACCGCCTCGACACTGGCGTCGATCGCGGTGACGCCCGCGAATCCGACGATCCAAACTTCGGCGACGCAGCAGTTTACGGCCACAGGCACTTACTCCGACAGCAGCACCCAGAACATAACTACTCAGGTGACCTGGGCCTCCTCGAACACGGCGGTGGCCACCATCAATAGCGCGGGATTGGCAACGGCGGGAACGAGCACTGGCACCACTTCAATCTCGGCGACCTCGGGCGCCGCCTCGGGGAACAGCACGCTGACCGTGCAGACCGCTCCGCCGATCACAAGTACCGGCTTCCTGGCTCCGAGCGCCAACGCAGCGGTTACGAGCGGTGCCGGCGACAACAATTGGTTTCAGACCACCCCGAGTAACGCCTACGTCACGAATGGCTTGTTTGCCGTGGATACCAACAGCGGTACGAACACGAACACAACGGGGGCAAGGACAAGCACAGCTACTACAACTACAACCTCATTGTACCGAGTGGCGTAGCCATCCGGGGTATCGAAGTCCGCCTGGACGCAAGGGCCGACAGCGCTGCGAACTCCCCGAGGATGTGTGCGCAGCTGTCCTGGAATGGTGGCGCATCGTGGACGACGGCCCTGAGTACGACGACCCTAAGTACGGCGACGACGAACTATATCCTGGGTGGTGCTACGAATACTTGGGGGCGAACCTGGACTGTGGGTGATGTCTCGAACGCCAATTTCAGGGTTCGCATCATCGATGTAGCTTCGTCAACGGCGCGCGATTTTTCGTTGGACGGGGTAGCGGTTCAAGTGAGCTATCATAAGGAAGGTATGGGGGACCGCGCACGCATGACGGGCGCTGGCTTCGAAGGTTATCCGGCGCTTTCGGTGCGCCTTATCCGGTGGACAGCAGGCTATTTCGAGTAAAGCGCCGTTAGCAGAGGGCTTTAGATTTCGGAGAGAGGGACGATAGTGTCATATATCCGCACAAGGGGAGAGCCCGTAGTACGGCGGAACAGATGACCGAAGCGCAGGAGTATGTGGTGTGGTGAGCGGCCTCAAGAAATCCCTATAACGCCGATAAATTTGCTTTGCGGTGACCGATGAGCCTACAACAGGAATACGCGTCCCTGAACCGTTAACTCTGTACTAATGATCGCAAACGACGTGCAGCTCGGCGAAGGTGTCGTGATACATCATCCCGAGCTCGTGAACCTGTACGGCTGCCAAATCGGACCGGGGACGAAAATCGGCAGTTTTGTCGAGATACAAAAAGGCGCGTCTGTCGGCGCTCGATGCAAGATATCTAGTCACACCTTCATTTGCGAAGGCGTGACTATCGAAGAGGGGGTCTTCGTGGGCCATGGTGTGATGTTTATCAACGACAGGTATCCGCGAGCCGTTGCCGGAGATGGCCATCTGCTGACGGAAGCGGATTGGGAGGTGACGGCGACACGAGTCAAGTTCGGTGCCGCGATAGGCAGTAATGCAACAATTCTATGCGGCGTTACGATCGGAGCCGGGGCTTTGGTGGGCGCCGGGGCTGTCGTGACACGCGATGTACCGGATTATGCGATAGTTGCCGGCGTACCGGCGCTGATCACGGGAGATTCGCGAGACAGGGAGCGGACGTAGTGCTGGCCTGTTTCTTGCCTTTGTACAGTCGTACTTTTTCAAAGTCAAGGAGGACTTGTAATGAAGATAGGAGTTATTGGCTACGGATATTGGGGACCTAACCTCGTTCGGAACTTCTCTGAGGTTCCAGACGCTCAAGTCGTCGCCGTCAGCGATCTGGATGAACAGCGTCTGCGTCTGGTCAAGGCGCGTTATCCCGCTATCGCCATTACCACCGATCATGAAACCCTGTTGTCTAATCAGGATATCGATGCTATTGTCATCGCCACGCCGGTAGCAAGTCATTATGCCTTGGCTTTGCAGGCGCTTAGCTTGAAGAAGCATGTGTTCATTGAGAAACCGTTAACGCAGACTGCCGCGCAGGGAGAACGGCTCATAGAGGAAGCCGAGAAACACAATCTGACCCTCCACGTAGATCACACGTTTGTCTATACCGGCGCCGTTCGCAAGATCCGAGCACTAGTGAGCGACGGTGAAGTGGGAGAGTTATACTACTACGACTCCGTGCGGGTAAGCCTGGGGTTGTTTCGACCCGACGTCAACGTCATCTGGGACCTGGCGGTGCATGACCTTTCGATAATGGACTATGTGTTCCCGTTGAGCCCGATCGCGGTTTCCGCCACCGGAGTAAATCATGTGCCGGGCGAGCCGGCCAACATTGCCTACTTGACCCTATTCTTTGAAAACAATGCAATTGCTCATCTGCACGTCAACTGGTTGGCGCCGGCGAAGATCCGCCGGACGCTGATCGGCGGAAACAGGAAGATGATCATATATGATGACCTTGAGCCGAGCGAGAAAGTAAAGGTGTATGACAAGGGCATCACGGTCAATGGTAGCAAGGAGAGCATGTACAATGTGATGATTGGGTATCGTACCGGTGATGTCTGGGCACCGAAGATAGAGGTGACCGAGGCCCTTCTGGCGGAGGCGCGGTACTTCATTCGCTGCATAACTCACGGCGAACGCTCTATCACCGACGGTCGGGCAGGACTCAGAGTCGTCCGGATACTGGAAGCGGCAACGCAATCCATGAATACGCGCGGCCGGCCCGTAGAGCTCAACTTCAATGGATGCTAATGACATGGTTCCATTCTTGAACCTGAAAGCACAATACGAGGCCCTGAAAGACGAAATAGGGGCCGCAGTCACGAAGACACTGGCGAGCGGAGAGTATGTGTTGGGTAGTGAGGTATCGGCGTTTGAGGAGGAGTTCGCCGGATACGTCGGCGCGAGATTCGCAATCGGAGTGAATTCAGGTACGAGTGCCCTGCATCTAGCCTTGCTAGTGGCCGGCGTGGGGCCGGGCGACGAGGTGATCACCGTCTCCTGTACCTTTGTTGCGACGGTAGCTGCGATTGACTATACCGGCGCACGACCGGTCTTCGTAGACGTTGACCCTGAGACCCTCAATATGGACGTCACCCAGGTAGAGGCGGCGATCACAGAGCGGACAAAGGCGCTACTTCCGGTACACCTGCACGGTCATCCGGCCGACCTGGACCCTATTCTGGATATTGCGCGGCGTAACAATCTGGTGGTCATCGAGGACGCTGCTCAGGCGCACGGCGCAGAATATAAAGGCCGGCGCGTCGGTGGGATTGGTGACCTAGGGTGTTTCAGTTTCTATCCTGGAAAGAATCTCGGCGCCTGCGGCGAAGCCGGCATGGTGGTGACGAACACCGAGAGGTATGCGCACGCCGTCCGGAAGCTGCGTGACTGGGGTCAGGAGCGCAAGTATCATCATGTGCTCAAGGGGTTCAACTACCGCATGGAAGGTCTCCAAGGGGCGATACTGCGGGTCAAGCTTCGTCACCTCGATGCTTGGACCGATGCCCGCAGTCGGCACGCCGCGACGTACCAGGATCTCCTTGACGGCTCGGGAGTGCGGACGCCGGTAGAGATGCCGAATGCGCGCCACGTCTACCATGTGTACGCGGTCCGCACGCCCAAGCGCGACAGCGTACAGGAGAAGCTGCGAGCGACGGGAGTGCAAACGGGTATTCACTATCCGATTCCGGTCCATTTGCAAAAGGCATACGAACACCTCGGGCATCTGCCAGGCGACCTGCCAGTGACGGAGAAAGCGGCACAAGAACTGCTGTCGTTGCCTATGTTTCCCGAGTTGCAGCTAAAGCAACTCGAATCTGTTGCGAGGGCGGTACGCGAGGCACTGCATGCCAAATGAGCCCACCGGATCCCGTTTAGCCAGCGCGGTGCATGGCCTCAGCAGACTGGAGCCCGACCCCGCGTATGTCGTCGGCTTAGCAGAGGACCTGCGCCAGCAATATGGCCGCGAAGGTCTGCTTGAGCTCTACGGCCGCTTCAGCCAGGGATATGGAGGTTTTGATGCGTTGATGCGCCGCGTGCTGTGGCGCGCTTTGGCACGCTCCTGCGGTGCCGGTTTGCGAGTGGACCCTGGGGCCGGTTTTAAACATCCGGAAACCTTCGAGATCGGTAATGGTGTTTTCATCGGCAGTGAGGCCTATATACAGGGGCGATTTGATGGTTCCTGTTACATCGGCGATTACGTGTGGATTGGACCACACAGTTACTTCGATGCGCGAGCTTTGGTGCTTGAGGACCATGTAGGATGGGGACCGGGCGCAAAAGTACTGGGTTCTGTACATACGGCAACGCCGGTAAACGTTCCTATCATTAAGACAGATCTTGCGATCAAGCCGGTACGAGTAGAGGAGTGGGCTGATATAGGGACCAACGCAGTGTTGATGCCAGGTGTTACCGTTGGCAAAGGCGCGATCGTCGGCGCAGGAGCGGTGGTCACCAAGGACGTACCGCCATTTGCCAAAGCTGCAGGTGTTCCCGCTACAATCATTGGCTGGCGGGCGGATGAGAAAGTGCGTGAAGAAACATAGGCACGGCGTCGTGCTCCACCGCGGAGCGCAACTCGCTAGAGTCAACCTACGGCCTTGGTGATATGAGGTTTCAGGCCGTGGCGAAACCAGACGTTGTTATGCGCGTACTGATGGCCGGCCGGCGTTAGAACCGATGAAACGATGACTTGACTTAATGATACCGATAACCAGACCTACTATTGGTGACGAAGAGATCGCAGGGATTGCGGAGGTGCTGCAATCCGGCTGGGTGAGCCAAGGTCCGTACGTTGAAAAGTTCGAAAAAGCCTTTGCGGACTATGTTGGCGCAAAGCATGCTTGCGCCGTGTCGAGTTGTACGACCGCCTTATATTTGGCACTCCTTGCTATTGGTGCAAAGCCCGGCGATGAGGTGGTAACCGTGAGCCATTCATTCATCGCGACCGCAAACAGCATCCGCTATTGCGGTGCCATTCCGGTATTTGTGGACATCTGCCCAGATACTCTCAACGTCGATCCTACGCTGATCGAAGCGGCTATATCGAAACGGACCAGGGCGATTCTTTGCGTTCACCAAGTCGGTATGCCGTGCGACCTTCCGCGAATCCTTGAAATAGCATCACGTCATGGCCTGCCGGTAATCGAAGATGCTGCCTGTGCTATCGGGAGCGAAATTGAGATAGCAGAAAGCTGGGAACGGATAGGCAAGCCGCACGGCGACATCGCGTGTTTTTCTTTTCACCCGCGCAAGGTCATCACGACCGGCGAGGGGGGAATGCTCACCACCAGCAGGGCTGATTACGATCATCGTTTCAGGCTCTTACGGCAGCATTACATGAGCGTTCCGGATACCATCCGGCATAATTCGTCCGAGGTAATTTTCGAGACCTACCCCGAGGTCGGATTCAACTTCCGCATGACGGATATTCAGGGAGCGATGGGTTGTGCGCAGTTGAAGCGCCTGGACGGCCTGATTGCGAGGCGTCGGACGCTGGCGTTCCGCTACAGGTCCATGCTCTCCGAGGTGCCAGGAGTTCGTTTACAGGCGGAGCCGGATTGTGCGCGAAGCACATGGCAGAGCTTTTGCATTCGCCTGCCGACGCAATCGGACCAGCGACAAGTGATGCGGTCTATGTTAGATGTCGGGGTGGCGACACGCCGTGGGGTCATGTGTTCCCATCGAGAGGCTGCCTATCCACCCGGCACGTGGTCCTGTACCGGTAACGCGACATATTGCAACTGCGGTGGTATAGGCTGTCAGCGACTGCGACACAGCGAAGAAGCACAAGACACAAGTATCATGTTGCCATTGTTCCCAGGGATGAGCTTTATACAGCAGGATCAGGTAGTTAAGGCGCTCCGTGACGCTTTGCACGTATGATGAACAAGTCATCGGCACATTCGGTGCCCACAAGCCGCATGAATAGCATCGCCACCGGAGTACCAGCAAGGCACTTTAAGACCACAACGCTCCTCGCATGCTCGGTTTCTCACGTGCGGCCATCGCTTCTGACCCGCACCGCGTCACCGTAGGGGGCGCTCTGCCAACATATCGATACCTGCCATGCCACATCCTAATCAACAGAGTAGGACAGCTGTCCTACCCCTGCCTAAGCCTTACTTCCTTAGGCAGTTGCGAATCGAGAAACGCCGTGCTGAGCGTTCCAAAGCTCCTTTAAGTATTGCTCTTCTGAATTTCGAGAAACAAGCGACCGACGCGCCTAGTCATTTTGAGCGCTTCATAGCGCCGCTTCAGGGACACCTACGAGAGACGGACGTCATTGGATACGTCGACCATGGAGTCATCGGCGTGCTCTTTCCGGAGACGGGCAAGGAGGGCGCAGAACAATGCATGCGCAAAATCCTTAACGGCTATACCGAACCTCCTTTCTCAATTGTCACTGCTACCTATCCTGATCAGATCTTTACTAGTTTCCAGAAAAACAGAGAGGAGTCAGAGGAGGTTTCTCCTTTATTTATTGGGGATTCGACAGAATCGCTCCGTTTCGGGATGCTATTGAAGCGAGGCATTGACCTCGTAGGGGCTTTGCTTGCACTAGTGCTACTGACGCCCATAATGCTGATCACAGCGCTAGTCATAAGACTGAACTCTCCAGGACCCGCTATCTTTACGCAAACCCGCGTGGGACAGAAGGGAGCTTTGTTTCCCATCTATAAGTTCCGATCCATGTATCTCAACACAGAGGAAGGTATTCACCGAGAATACATCACGGGGTTTATCAAGGGCCGGCAGGAGGAGAGTAATCAGGGGACCAAGGAGCAGCCATTGTACAAGCTGACATCGGACCCACGGATCACGTGGATTGGCAGAATTATTCGCAAAACGAGTATTGACGAGCTTCCGCAGCTTTTCAATGTGTTGAAGGGCGACATGAGCTTGGTGGGACCGCGGCCGCCTCTTCCTTACGAGGTTGAGCAATACCAGTCATGGCATCTCAGACGAATTCTGGAGATGAAACCCGGTATGACGGGTCTATGGCAGGTGGAAGCGCGAAGCGAAACGTCCTTTGATAACATGGTGAGACTCGATCTTCGATATGTTCGGACATGGTCCCTTTTGTTCGATGTGAGAATCCTCATCAGGACCGTTAAGGTCATACTCCTGTCCGTAGGCGGCTACTAATAGGCAAGCCGAGTGAGCTGCTTACGAATTGGTGACCGACTACCTTGCGGTAATGCCTGGCAAGAGTTGCCCAGTACCTTCCAAGGGGGGAGCCTCTGCCATCACACACGATACTTCAGGTGTGTGGTGGCGCAGATGTCCGGCAGTACCTTAAACGGCTGGCGGAAAACCTCTTAACGTGGCCAACAGGCGGTCGGCGGGTCCATCGGAACACACGCCTAGAGCGGTCGAGAGCGCGGCCATAGAAAACCAGGCCTATGGGCAGATTCTTAAGTCCTCGGCATTGATCGGCGGATCATCGGTCCTGAACGTGGCAATTGGGATAATTCGTACCAAAGCTATGGCGGTGTTGCTGGGTCCGGCGGGGGTCGGCTTGCTGGGCGTGTATGGATCAATCGCGGACCTTACGCGCAGCATTGCTGAAATGGGCATCAACAGCAGCGGTGTGCGCCAGATCGCTGAGGCAGTCGGTTCGGGCGACCCAAAAAGGATTGCGCGAACCGTCACGGTACTGCGGCGCACGTCGATCCTTCTAGGTATATTGGGCGCTGTGTTACTTCTCGTATTGTCCAGTCAGGTGTCCATCCTAACGTTTGGCACCGATGGACACGTCGGAGCGGTGGCGCTGCTGTCATTCGCTGTGTTCTTGCGTCTAGTAGCCGACGGTCAAGGCGCGCTGATTCAGGGTATGCGACGTATCTCGGACCTCGCGAGGATGGGAGTGTTGGGAGCGCTCTTCGGAACCATTATCAGCATCCCCTTGGTTTATTTTTTTCGGGAGGATGGGGTGGTCCCATCGTTGGTAGCGGTTGCTGCGATGACAGTGATCAACTCATGGTGGTACGCCCGAAAAGTGCAGATTCAGCCCCCTGCAATGACTATCACCGAAGTCAGGAAGGAAGCGATGGGCCTGTTAAAGCTCGGCTTGGCGTTTATGGCAAGTGGGTTTCTCATGATGGGAGCGGCCTACGCGGTCCGTACCATGGTGCTTCGTATTGTAGGCTTTGAGGCAGCGGGGTACTATCAGTGTGCTTGGACTCTGGGCGGGCTCTATGTGGGGTTCATTCTCCAAGCGATGGCTGCAGACTTCTACCCGCGCCTCACCGCCATAGCCGAGAACAACGCCAAGTGTAACCGAATCGTGAACGAGCAGGCGCTAATTAGCCTGTTGTTAGCGGGCCCCGGCATGGTCGCGACGTTAACGTTCGCTCCAATTGTAATCGCAGCGTTCTATAGTGCCGAGTTCGGCGCGGCCGTGGATCTGTTGCGCTGGTTTTGTCTTGGGATGGCCGTCCGTGTGATCACGTGGCCAATGGGCTTCATTATCCTAGCAAAAGGCCAGCAGACCTATTTCTTTTGGACTGAATTGGCTTGGACCGTCGTGAACGTAGGGCTCTCGTGGTTGGCCGTGAGTTCGTTCGGATTAAATGGGGCCGGGATGGCGTTCTTTGGGTCGTATGTCTTTCACGGACTCATGATCTATCCGGTTGTCCGCCGGCTCACCGGTTTTCGGTGGTCAGCGGAGAACAGAAAAACCGCCTTGCTGTTTCTTGCCTTGATGGGATCGGTATTCTGCGGTTTCTACGTGCTACCGCCGTTAATCGCCGCTGGGGCCGGGACCTTGCTGGTGATTCTAAGTGGTGCTTATTCGATTCGAATTCTCATTCGGCTGGTGTCCCTCGACCGGTTTCCCAGCTCCATACAGCGGTTGCTCTTGTGGTCCCGTCTCGCGGTTTCCAATGGCTAGAAGTACTTGCATGTGATCCAAATAAGTCAACGTTATGATCGGTGGACGACCACCCGTACCGCATTGCGTCGCATCGCACAGGGAAACGGGCTTCGCTCAAGTCGCAAAGCGAAAGCGTCTACGACACCCTGATAAGTAGGCAGCCGCGACGTATTACTTTTAGCTTTTCGGGAAACAGTGGTTGAGCTAAGAGAACAACTGGGCATTGGCTAAAGGAGAGGTGGCATGAACTACAACCGGGCATTGATAACGGGTGGAGCAGGGCTGATTGGGTCCCACATAGCTGACCAACTGGTCAGCGAGGGTATTAAGGAAATCGTCGTGCTGGACAACTTCACCCGAGGTCGAGAGCAGAATCTAACCGTGGCGGCGGCGAGTGGGCGGGTCACGATTGTAGACGGAGATATCCGGGATAGCAGCTTGGTCCGGGCGGTCATGGAGGGCGTAGATATTGTATTTCACGAAGCGGCGATCCGGATTACCCAGTGTGCGGAAGATCCGCGCCTGGCCCATGACGTCCTGGCCACGGGTACGTTTAACGTTCTTGAGGCGGCGGTAGCAGCGAAGGTTAAGCGTGTTGTCGCGGCGTCCTCGGCATCTATCTATGGACAGGCACAAGAGTTTCCGACATCTGAAGAGCATCATGGGTACGGTAACCGGACGATTTACGGAGCAATCAAACTGTATGGCGAGGGCCTTCTACGCAGCTTCCATGAGATGTACGGCCTTAATTATGTGGCGCTGCGGTACTTTAACGTGTATGGGCCTCGGATGGATGCATACGGGGTATATACTGAGGTGATGATTCGATGGATGGAGCGTCTGGCAAATGGCGAACCCTGTGTGATTCTGGGCGACGGTTCCCAAACGATGGACTTT
Source organism: Pseudomonadota bacterium (assembly GCA_030860485.1). Taxonomy (NCBI): domain Bacteria; kingdom Pseudomonadati; phylum Pseudomonadota; species Pseudomonadota bacterium. The sequence goes on from JALZID010000351.1 coordinate 14,738, forward strand.
GTTTTTGTAGAGGATGTGGCGAGGGCCAATCTGGCAGCCGCCAGGTCGTCCGTGACAGACGATGTCATCAATGTTTCCAGTGGGATCGAAACGAGTCTGAAGGAGCTAGCTGAAATCCTTGGCTGTGTGATGGGCGTGAACCTCGCCTCGGAATACGCACCGGCCCGGAAAGTGAACTCCGTCTCGCGGCGGCTCGCTGATGTTAGCAAGGCGGAGCGCTTGCTCTGCTTTACGACGCAGGTGTCGTTGGAAGAAGGTATGCGTCGTTTGGTGACTTGGTGGTCACACGAGCGTGCAGGGCATATAGCAGGTTCGCGCCGTTGATGGCCATACCGATGAGGTTGGAAGTACTGGTTCGCCGCTCAGGCCATTGCGTATGCGTCGGTGCTCGTGTTGTTCTTCAGGCTCTACCAATTGAGAACGAAACTCGGTAGACGCAGCCGGATCTCTTGGTGGTGATGTCGCCCGTTATGGGGCGAACGCACGAAGCTGACGGCAAAGCCGTTATACGGCTCACCGAAGCCGGCGATGTACACCCGCAAGAGCCAGGACGACTTATGAATGTAAAGAGCATATTGTCACGGTTGAGAAGCGGCGAACTCCACTATGTCTTTGGCCGTTTCAGGGCCGTCCGTATGTCCTATAGTCGCGTTCGTCGACTCCGCGAAACGGGATTCCGGGTGTCAGCGGAGATTTCTGGCGGGCAGACGCTGTTCCCTGACATAGACGTCGCTCAAGCGGTCAAAACCATTCGCGACGATGCGGTGTTTTTGGGAATCCGCCTTCCTGCGACGATCGTCCGCGAAATCGATACGTTTTGCCGGTCCACGCCCCTGTTCGCACGACACGATCCGGACGGCCCGACCTTTCTCCACCATGATGTGATCCGCGGGCGCGCGCCCGACGGCCGGGCAACCCCGACAGGCTCCATTCGCGATCCGATGAGCTGCGGTGCCGTGCGCGGGATTGTCGAGGATCCGGTCTTGCGTGCAATTGCGCGGAACTACCTCGGTTACGAGCCAGACACGGACGCGCCGATACTCTATTGGAGCTTGGCTTCGGATTTCACCGACGAGGAGCGGCGGTGTCTAAAGCAGGTCGCGATCGACTATCACTACGACGTCGGGGGCTTCAACTTCGTCTATGCGAGCTTTTACATTCTCGATACCGACCGATATTCCGGCGCACACGTGATGATGCGCAAGTCGCACGACCGCAAGTCATTGCGGATGCTCTTCGGATCGGCGGTCGCAAGCGAATTCCTGGTCCACCAACGATTCGGCCGCGAGAACGAGCTGGTGATCGAGGGCCCGGCCGGCACCGGGTTCATCCAAGATGCCGCTTGCTATCACCGCGCGTCGCCGCCGACTCACGCGGACCGGCTAATGCTTCAAATCAGGTTCCGCTAGAACGGGGTTTGGGAGGGTCGTTGGCAGCTATCGCTGAAGAACTAGCCCGATGTAGTCGATTCGCGGGGTAAGGTCCTAACTAGTTGATATTGCTCACGGGCCTCAGTAGGTCTGGACTGCACGGCCGCGGCTGACGTCGCCGGCGATGGTGGTCTTCGGTGGCGGTTGGGCGGGCAGATCGAGCGTACATTGGCGGACCACCGGTTAAACCATAAATACACGCATCTGGAACTACTGTCTGTTTATCTAGAGACATATTGTGAGCGCCGTTGACGTCGTCATACCTTGCTACAACTATGCCCGCTATCTGCAGGCCTGCGTGCACAGCGTGCTCTCACAGTCAGGAGTGGACGTTCGCGTGCTCGTGATCGACGACGCTTCCTCGGACAACACGGCACGGGTCGGCCACGAACTGGCCGCGTCTGATAGCCGGGTTGCGTTCCGCCGACATAAAGTGAACAAGGGCCACATTGCCACGTATAACGAGGGACTGATCGACTGGTCAACTGCCGAGTACACCGTTCTATTGTCGGCCGATGACTTGCTGATGCCCGGATCGCTAAGCCGGGCGGTGCGGATTATGGACACCGACGAAAGCATTGGCATGGTCTACGGACGTCCGATCTACTTCGAGAAGGAGACGGAAATCCCGCGCATCACCGCGCGTGAGCGGGCTTACACCCAGTGGTCGGGAGCCGAATGGCTGGAAGGCCGATGTCGAGCCGGACATAATGTAATCTCGTCACCCGAGGTTGTGGTGCGAGGAAGCGTCCAGCGGGCTGTCGGTGGCTATCGTCCCGAGCTTCCGCACACCGGTGACCTCGAGATGTGGTTGCGGATCGCAGCCGTTTCCGACATCGCCTATGTGCGGGGCGTGCCGCAGGCCTGCTATCGCGTGCACCCGGCGAGCATGTTGCGCACCACGTACCGACGCAGCCTCGTGGACTTGGAGCAACGCAAAGCCGCCTTCGACACCTTCTTTCAGCATCACCACAACGCTGTCGCGGGCGCTTACCGTCTGCGCGACCTGGCCGGCCGTGCCCTTGCGCGCGAAGCGCTATGGGAAGCGTGTCGGGCGTACGACCGCAATCAAGTGGAAGAAGCCGGTGCCGATGAGTTGGTAGCGTTCGCGATGACGACCTACCCTGCGGCGATGTCCCTATCTGAGTACGCGGCACTCCGTCGGCGGCGACGCCTCGGGCCCATCATATGCCACCGGACTCAAGTATTCGCCGCGCCGGCGCTCGTGCGCCGGATTCGGCGCCGGCTGCGGCGCGAGCGATGGAAACGGCAGGGAGTATGACGATTAGCACACATCCCGTACGCGATCCTGCCCGACAAGAGGTGGCTGTGAACTCGCTGCTCGACCGAGCCCAAGTCCAATTCGCTCGCCGTTACCGGCAATTACGTGACATCTGGAAGGCCGAGGGGCCGCGTGGGATCAGCCACCGAACACGAACCGCTGTGGCGCGATGGCTCGCCCCGAAGGACGTCGTGATGCCAGTCCGCCCCGCCGATATCGTAGCGGTCGACCTATTCCGATCATTACGGGTCGTCGTTCCGACGACCAGCCCCGGGCAACCAGTGTTCATCAACTGGGTGACGACCCCCCCCAGTCCCGGGGCGGGCGGCCATACAACCCTATACCGCATCGTCAGGTACCTTGAGGCACACGGGTACGTGAACCGGGTCTACTTCTACGACGTTCACCGCGTCGACCACCAATATTACGAATCGATCGTGCGTCGTTCCTACGAGTTCAACGGCCGGTTGGCGAGTCTGGACGACGGAATGGACAATGCCCACGCCGTGGTCGCAACTTCTTGGCCCACCGCCTACCCGGCCTTCAACGCACGTTGTGCCGGCAAGCGCTTTTACTTCGTACAGGACTTCGAGCCTTATTTCTACCCCGTTGGGGCCTCAAGCGTTCTGGCCGAGAACACGTACCGTATGGGTTTCCACGCCATAACTGCTGGCCGGTGGCTGGCGGAAAAGCTCCGTACCGAGTTCTGTATGGAAGCAGATTACTTCGAGTTCGGGTGCGACGCCTCTCGCTATAACCGCCTGCCAAGTTCCCGTCGTTCCGGCGTGGTGTTCTACGCCCGTCCGGAAGCCGCGCGCCGCGGTTTCGAGCTCGGCCTGATGGCTATCGAGCTTTTCGCCAAACGTCGGCCGGAGATCGAACTACATTTCTATGGAGACAAGATGGGCAAGTTGCCATTCGCCTTCGTCGACCACGGTCGTGTTACACCTGAGCAGCTCAACTGTATCTACAATCGGTGCTACGCGGGGCTAAGCTTGTCACTGACGAACGTATCACTGGTTCCCCACGAAATGCTCGCCGCCGGATGTATCCCGGTCGTCAACGACGCCGTTCACAACCGTATCGTCCTGGATAATCCCTTTATTCGTTATGCGTCGCCGAACCCCCACGCCCTGGCCGCCGAACTCGAAGCCCTAGTTACGATGGCGGATTTCGACTCATTGTCCCGGAGGGCGGCCGCAAGCGTCCACCCCCGGACGTGGGACGACGCGGGTGCTGCTGTCGATGCGATCTTCCGGCGAGTCTTGGGAGCGTGACTCATTCAGCTGAGCGCCGCTCTGTCTGCAGCTGGCTGGAGATTACAGCGAAGTTTTTCCGTCCGTTGTTTCCGCTATAGAGGCAGGCATCCTGCGTCGGTACATAAGACATTATATCCGTTTTCCGGGCGTGGCAAGGATATCAGGCGTCAACATTTGGCAGATTCCGTTTGAGACATGCGGCCGCCTTCAGGAATATTCCCATAGTAAGTATGGTATGCACCCAACCGAATGTAGCTGAGTGCGGGAAATGAACGCCATCGGCATTGGTTTCACGCTGATCGCCGGCGTGTTCCTCGCTACTTTGCCGAGGCGTTTCGCGGCGATTCCTTTGTTGCTCGGGGCGTTGTATATGACGCTTGGCCAAGTGCTTGAGGTCGGGCCGGCGAGTTTCACGGTGATGCGGATGTTGGTTGCGGTGGGCATTTTGCGCGTCCTGTTAAAGGGCGACCGGATTGCGAACGGCATTAATCGTGTGGATGGCATGTTGATTCTCTGGGCCGTCTGGTTGATTGGTAGCAGCGTTTTTCACACGTCCGGCGCCTGGGTGTTCCGGGCAGGAATGATCTGGAGTGATCTGGGCTATTACTTCTTGTTTCGGGTTTTTGTTCAGGATTCGGCAGACGTTCGGCGCATTTTCAAAGTCCTGTGTGTTCTTTTGGTGCCGATCGCGGTGCTTATGCTTCTTGAACAATCCAGCGGGACGAATTTCTTTGCTAGTTTGGGTGGAATAAATGAACTACCCGACGTCCGCGAGGGACACGTTCGTGCGCAAGGGCCGTTCAGCCACCCGATCTTGGCTGGAACGGTTGGCGCGGCATGTTTCCCGATGGCCGTCTATTTGTACAAGAGTCACCGCAAGCATGCATTGTTGGGATTGTTTGCTGCGGGCGGAATCGTCTTCGCCAGCACTTCGACCGGACCGATCATGATGCTCCTTTTCATCCTGTTCGGCCTGGCTCTTTGGAAAGCACGAAAACGTTTGCGCATGATCCGTTGGCTGGCGTTAACTGCGGTTATCGCCTTGGACGCGGTCATGAAAGCCCCCGTATACTATCTGATGATGCGAATTGACATTGCTGGCGGGAGCACGGGCTGGCATCGGTCTAGGCTGATAGAATCCTCGCTCGAACATTTAGATGAGTGGTGGCTAGTAGGTACGGATTACACGCGGCATTGGATGGCGACGGGTCTACAGGCATACGAAGCGCATACCGACATTACTAATCACGTGCTGGCGATGGGCGTGTGGGGGGGCCTGCCGCTGATGTTTCTTTTCATCATGACCCTCGTGGCTGCGTTCCGCGCGGTGGGACTGGCGCTCCGGGAGCATGAAAGTGCGTCCATGGAACATCTCTTTCTCATCTGGACGTTAGGAGCGATCTTATTTGGGCACGTAGCAAATTTCCTTGCGATCTCCCTCTTCGACCAATCCGTCGTTTTCTTTTACCTCGTTCTGGCCGCGATCGGTGCGGTTCAGCCTCTGAAGCCACTTTCCAGTACGGCGGCCAAGACAATCAGTTGGCGTCAGGGTATGAAACCATTTGCCGTTGCGAAAGCCACGACAGTCAGTCGGCGTAGCCGCCTAGGCGCTACCGAAGCATAAAGCTAGGCTTTCGCGCCCCTTAACACGCTACGGCGGACGCGTCATCCAACGCGCCGGCCACCCGATGCCCCGCTAAAGTCAATATCGCCCGTGCAAATCCGGGAAAGGCACTCTCACGTCTCGTTACACTGAACTATTGTACACGTGTACTTTACTTCTCCACCCTCTAGCTCTGCCCACGTAATGCAACCACGGTCGCTTGCAGCACCTTTGATGGTTGGCTGGAGGCCGTCCGTTGTGATGACCTCGGACTTCGAGCGATCCCGCCACCAGCGCGCAACATCGTTGGGCAAAGCGTGCCAGAGATTTTCTTGCGACATGATGAACGCGAGAAATTGATCGTAATACTGAAGGTTCGTTTCGGTCAACATGTAATCGGGATGGATGATGATATTGACCAAGCCGTGATTCTCGATGACCCACCGTGATTTCTGCTTCCACAATTCAATGTCTTTCTTCCGTAAGATTTCAATCAACGTGTGATCTTGTACCAAGGTAATCGGCAGTTCCACCATGTCACCAAGAAAGAACGGAAAGACCGAACAGCAGCCGCCCGACTGGGGCTCGAACGGATCCGTATCAGGGAATGATGAATCATATTCAGCAGCAATTTCCGGCATCCAGTCGGGATTGCGGTGCGTCGCCGGCGAGCGAAACCCGACGGCACCCCACTTTTTCAAATAACGATTCATGGTTGGGAGGCGCTCCTCGAATATTTGCCGCGATGAGAACTCTTTGCCGTCGTGGTACAAGCCGTGCAATCCAATCTCGCAACCTTGATCGGTAAGTTCCTTGAAGATCTTTTTGTCGAACGGATACCGTTCCGGCACAAAATTCCACGAGGAAACAACGCCGTACTTTTTCTCAAGTTCTCTGACGCGCAGGATGTTTCTCAGACCAATCTGTCCTTCAATGTCGTGAGTGAGCGTTACAGCGGCACGAAAGCTTCTGGGCCAGAAGTTGATGATTGGAATTCTTTTCTCCTCACTTTGCTCAATGCGAGCCTTCATCTCACGATTAGCACGGTGAACAAGGATCGGCTCGATGGGCCATGCCGGAAACTTCACTTGCGCTTGTTTCTTCGCGTATTGCCTGCGCATTGCGAGTTGAAGGCTACGGGGTAAAAGCGGGCGAAGAGCATAGTATGCTTTCAGCAATCCGCGCGTTTTGCCCGGCTGGTTGTAGCGCTCGTGCAAATAGTATTCTACCGGATGCTCGTCCGTCGACGATCCGGTCGCATTCCGCTGCACACAAACTTTCTCGACAATTTCAGCCATTGCTGTCTCCAAGCTAAACTGCGTATACAATAGGTTGTCCACTCCGTTTACACAGCAACGCGGTTGAGGCGTAAATGGCAGTGCTCGTAATGTCATCAAGCTTTGATGCACCTATTTGGGGTGCATCATCGGCTATGATCCTATGGCGCGACGGATGTCAACCCTCCCCAACCGGACTTGAAGACGCGCAGCGCATTGTTGGCCTTTGACGCTCTAACATCAAACTCTCCGCACCTTTCGATGCAGGCACGCGCCTTGCCACAAGGTAGGCGTGAGGGGGTGAATGTTTGTGGACGCGAAATCGGAACCGGGAAACGTGTGACATACGGTCGAGCAATTGTGGACAACGTACCCTTGTGGCTTCACTGAAACGTATCGGATAACCTACGTGGTTATAGTTTTCGCCGTTATTGATCCACGACGCCTTGCGAAATTACATCGGCTCGGGACTGGGCTCGCCTATTACCCATCATGGCTCGTGGAAACATGTGAACTTCACTTGTGGACCATTACGAAACAACCTCGTTTATCATTGTTAGGTAGCGCTCAGCCATGATATCCCAATTGTACTCGGCATTAAACTTCCGCAAACCATCAATGCGGGCTGTGATAAGACTTCTGTTGTTGTAGATAGCACGAATTGCGTTTGCCAGGGCGCTCGCGTCATCAGGCTCATAGAAAAACGCTGATGTGTCGTTGAAGTATCGCTCGAGAATTTGCAGGCGAGGACCAACAGTTGGAATCTCCATGGCCGCATATTCGAGCATCTTGACAGGAAGCATATAGTTCCTTTTCAACTCTGTGTCCCGCTGGTTCCCAATGACACCAACATCGACCTTATTAAGCACTTCAGGGAGCTTCTCGACGGCAACGAACGGTTTCCACTCGACCATATCCGTGACCCTTTTCTCTTCAGCTCGTTGCTTCATAGCAGCCAAGTCGTCCCCTTCACCGACGCAAAGAAATCGTACGCCCGGGCAGGCTTCCTTGATGAAACTTAGCGCATCAACGATCAAGAACACACCCAGGCGTCTTGCAATAGTGCCGTGATAGCCAAGCCACAACTCGTGACCGTGTGCGCGATATGGCCTTGGTTTAAAGATCTTCCTGTTTCCAACATTCAATATTTGAGCAATTTTATTTGCTGGAATTCCGTGTCCGATGAGAACCTCCTTGTGCATTATATTCGTTGTAATCACTTTGTCTGCACACGCGGCCGAAAGGACTTCTTCTCCAACCAGTATTCTCGTTGCAAGACTGTCCAACGAATATCCAAACTTGGTCGCATACGCCTCAGGCATAGTGTCGTGCACGTCGAGAATTACTTTGGTGCCCAGCACCTTGAAAGGAAGTCCAGTCAGTGCAAGAATGTTTGGCATGTTATGAGCGTGAATTATGTCGTACCTTCCGGCGAATGAACGCATGAGCAAACGCCAAGTTGCTTGCACCAAAAAACTAAGTTGGCCAACAATGTAACCGAGCGCACTGGAGCCCCAATACTTCGTTCGAACATTGTTGACAAACAGGTTTCCGTCGCTGTACGAACCCACTTCCTTTCCCAAGGCAAACACGTCGACAGACGCGCCCGCGTCAAGCAGGGCGTCAACATAGTTTTTGATGCGGGCATCAGTAAAGTAATTTGCGTACGCAACCATTGCGACGCGTAAGGGATGCTTCATGCCTTTTTGGGAACCCATGAGCTACGTTTGTGTCAAAAGAAGCGAACTGCTTAGGACGGCTATACGAATGCCGTAGCAGCAGGCGAGTGAAGCCTCGCGGCAGAGTCGAGCAGGCTGGCGGGTCGGTCCGGTCGAATGGAGAGTTCTAGCAGGGGAATGGTGCGCTGAATAGCTGCCCGCTACTGCGCCGCTGGTGTCGCAGGCCGACACATCCAGAAGCTGGATGGTTGTTGTTGGTGTGATCATGCGACGTGCCTGTAGAGTAATTCACCAATAACCCGGCATATCCATCCTGGAGAGTGGCGAATGACCGTTTGCATCGTAGTCATCAATGTCCCCGTCGTGAACTCGCAATCCACAGGAGGCAGATTCGAATAGGCGAGTGGCATCTCGATCGCCCCCCATTTGCTCTTGAAATCGCGTAGACCTGTATTCGTCAGATCGGTTCGACCCAGATCAAACGCCCGGTAGCCGTGCTCACATCCCCAGCGGATCGCATTCGCGAACAGAAGATTGTTCGGTCGCAATTCCAAAGCATCTCTGCGAGAAGCTCCATATTTGTAGATAAGGATCTGCCGATAGTGCAAAAAGACAGCCCCGGCGAGGCACACATCATCTTTATAGGCCAGCGAGACAAATCCAAAACCCTGAGCAATGAGGCGAGCAAGAGACTCGAAGAAGCGCCAGGGTTGGATAGGCGTTCCTTGATGACGGCGCGTCTCTAAGTGCAGCTGGTAGAAGATAGCGATGTGTTCACGATCTGTACCCTTTCTAATGCGCACTCCCTTCTTCTCAGCGGTCTTGATATTTCTCCGATGCATGGCGTGGAAGCGAGAAGTGACCGAGTCGACGTCGGGGCCCAAGTCGATGGTGTGCAAGACATAACTCATCTGCGCGTGAATCTCAGCGCGGCGCGTAAGTCCCGCATGCACAATAATTCTGGGTATACTTCCCTGGCTGAATAGGGCAACGAGATAATCGGTCAGTCCTTGTAGTGCTGCCTCATCACAATAAAGCGGCGCACAGTGATCGGTAAATGGCAGCCCAACCCATCGTTGTCCAGTAAGCCGGCTATGAACTTCCATCATCGGTAGACCTGCGCGCAACGATCCGTCGCATGCGGCGACGGCGATGATGAACGGGCGGTAGCGATAACAGCCCGCAAGGAGGTTGATCCAGGCGGGGTGATGATAAAGGGTTGCTTCGGGTCGCGTTGGCAAAAAACGTAACCAACGCTCGTCGGATGGGTCCAGGAAGAGTGGGGTTTCAGATCGAAACATGACGATGTGCCTCTTTCTTCACTTTGGACGGCCATGCAAGGCGTTGTACGAGAGCTAACTGCATGTAGGTAGACCCCTATTGTTTACGGCCTTGTGCCGAGGAAGCCGGCCACGTTACGACATCATTACCTGCTACCGCAGTTGGGAACAAGTCGCCTAGACCACTTAGGGGGCAGTGCATCATCGAATAGAAGAGCGGCTGATTACTCGGTTCTCTTGATCTTGCCGACGTCGTCAACCGATTTGCTGCGGAGATGGGACGCGTTGCGGGCGTGACAACTACGCGTATACTAGCTCCGTGCGGGAGGAGGCGCAACTCAGTCCCCATGATGTTCGACTTACGGATCTTGATCTCCAAGGACACAGGGGTGGTTTCCAGGACCCGGATCTCACAGCGAATGGATGGACCCCCAAGACCTGCACCTGCGGCCCCTCCGTAAGGTAAGGCACTCCGGCCACCATTCCCATCAGACCTCACCACCCTGGGGCGAAGAACACCACGAGCACCCTCAACCAACAGAATCGACGATTCGAGGGCGTTGATCGGGGAAGTAAAGCTATCACGCTTGGAAGATTGACACGTTATCGAGCAAACCTTTTTCTCCGCTTCTTTACCCATTGTGCTGGGATCCATTTATAGCGATGTGGCGAAGGTCTTACCCCGAGTTTGGGGCGGAATCCAAGAACCGGCGGTGCCAGAGTTCAGTGACCAACAGCGAGAACACCTCTTTGGGATATGCCCCGGTTCGCTCATGAATCTCTAGCAGGCTCTCCACCTGCGCTCGCTGGAAACAACCGCGGCCGGCGGCACGTTCCGATAATAGCACGTCCCTGACGCGAGCGGCCAGCGGCCCGCGCAGCCAAACGTGGTAGGGCACCGGAAAACCCGCTTTCTTCCGGGTGAGCACTCTGGCGGGCAGCACCCGGGCGAACGCGGCCTTCAACGCGCGCTTGGTCTCGCCACCCCACACCTTGTATTCCGTTGGTAGCGATGCGGCAAATTCCAGCACCTTGTGATCGAGCAGTGGCACCCGTAGCTCCAGCGAATTAGCCATCGTCATCTTGTCCGCCTTCACCAGCAGGTCGTCCGGCAGCCAAGTCTTGGTGTCCGCGTACAACATTTGGTCGAGCAGTATGCAATCCTTCGCTGGCCGCAGCAGTTTGGCCATGCTGCTTGCAGCAGAAACCGACGCGGTGGCCTCCAAGAATTCCGGGGTGAACAAGCGGCCAGCACACCGGTTGAAGTAGGCGCTGGGGGAGGAACTCCGGCTGAAGTAATAGTCGGCCAGTGGTCGGCCCAAAGCAGCGCCATAGCGCTGGACGCGTTCCAAATCGAACAGACCGGCCGCCCACGCCACCGCCGCGCCCGTTGGCCGGGCCAGCGGACCAAGTGCACGCTGGATGTGGTCCAGGCGCAGCATGTTCGGGTAGTTCGGGTAGCCGGCAAAGGCCTCATCACCTCCTTCGCCGGACAGCAGCACCTTGACGTAGTCGCGGGCCAGCTTGGAAACGTAATAAAGGGCCACGGCCGGCGGCTCGCACACGGGTTCCTCCATATGCCAGACGTAGCTGGGAAGGAAATTCCAGAAGTCCTCCGCAGTAATGCTGAGCTCATAATGTTCCGTGCCAAAACGTTCCGACGCCATCCGAGCATAGGGGCGCTCGTCGACTACCTTGTCGCCGTCAAATCCGACGGTGAAGGATTTGACCTTCGTTGCCGTGTCCTTGACCGCGAAACTCAACACTGCCGACGAATCCACTCCGCCGCTAAGTAGCACGCCGACGGGCACGTCGGCAATCATATGGTCGCGCACCGTCGAGCCAAGCAAACCGTAGAGTTCCTCGACCGTTTCGTCGAAGGACCGACCCGAACGCTCTGTTGTGAACCGCAAGTCCCAGTAGCGATGGATCGAGACGCAGCCGTGCTCAGCCACGAGATAATGCCCGGGAAGCAGTTTGCGAATAGACTTAAACAGCGTTTCTTCCCCCGGCAGATAATAGAAGGAGAAGAACTGCCGGAGGGCAGGCGCGGAAATCTCGCGGGACACGACGGGATCCGCGATGATCGCTTTCAGCTCGGAGGCGAAGTAGAGCGCGCCAGGTGTCTGGCAGTAATAAAGCGGCTTGATACCCACGCGGTCACGGGCCACGAACAGCCGACGCCGCTTCGTGTCCCAGAGCGCGAAGGCGAACATCCCTTGCAGGTGCCGCAGGCACTCAGGGCCGTATTCCTCATAGAGGTGGATGATAACTTCCGTATCGGTGTGCGAGCGGAAAACATGGCCACGGGCGAGCAGTTGCTCTCGCAACGGCTGGAAGTTGTAGATCTCCCCGTTAAAGACGATCCATACGGTTTCATCCTCGTTGGCCATCGGCTGGTCACCGGTGCTCAGGTCAATGATGGAAAGGCGGCAGTGTCCCAGGCCCATTTCGCCGTTCAGATAAATGCCCTGCCCGTCGGGCCCGCGGTGGGCGATGGGGCCGAGCATCGCCTCGATCTGGGCGCGGGGCACATGGTTTTCGCCAGCAAAGAGCAGTGTTCCGACGATTCCACACATGGTTCGATTGAAAGGGAGTAAGGGACTAAGGGTTTGTGGACCTGCAGGCGAAACGGGCGGGGAGGCTGCGTTTCCACCCGGTGATCATCAGCTTGTCTGGGCTATAGCGGTGGCGGCCGTTTTGGGCGAAGGCGTGCGCCTCCGCGTTTCAAATCCGAGGCTCCAGCGGAGGATGGCAAACCACTTTCGCAATGAGTCGGAGCCATGACGCACCACCCGGTCGCCAAAGATCATCATCGGCCCAATCAGCAGCAGCCGAGCCAACGCCGATAGCATCGTGGAGAACCGGTAGCCCAGCGCCGCGCAAAGTCCTCGGTTAAGCCGCATGAACCGGTAAACCGATTCACGCATCATGACCGTCGAGAAGTTGCTGGCGGCCCGGCTGGTGCTCGCGCCGCCAAAGTGCACAAGGCTGGTTTCCGGAACGTGGAAGACTTTGAACCCTGCGCGGCGGAGCTTGAAGCACAAATCGAGGTCCTCCCCATACATGAAGTAGCTTTCTGTAAAGCCCCCGATGCGCTCAAAGCTCTCGCGTCTTGCCAGGATGCAGGCGCCGGAAAGCGCCTCGACCTCGGTGGGCTCCCGCCGTCCTACGTGCAATGCGGCCATGCCCCACAGGGGCGACCGGGGAAAGCGCAGGCGGAGAAAATCGGAGTCGAGGGCTTGGTTGAGAATGGTAGGAAACGACTGGACGCAACTGGTCTGGAGCGTCCGGTCGCCGTTAAGCAGCCGGCAGCCGACGGCGCCGGCGTCGGGAAGAGATGCGAGCTGATCGAGGAGGACGCGCACTGAATCTTCGATGAATTCCGTGTCCGGATTGAGAAAAAGCAGATACCGACCGGTGGCATGACGGACCCCAAAATTGTTGGCGCGGGCGAAGCCGATGTTCTCGTCGCTTTGGAGAAAAGTGACGGCAGGAAACTCGCGCGCCAGCATCTCGTCGCAGCCGTCGAATGAGGCACCATCGACGACGACCACTTCCCAATCCCCGCCCGGGCAGTGCCGGAACAGCGAGGTGAGGCACTGCCGGACGTAGTCTTTGGAGTTCCAATTGACGATGATGATCGAGAGGGTCATGGTACCGGCTACCAGAGGCTCGGCTTGAAAACGATTTTGTTGAACTGTTGCCGGCGGACGTACCGGATGAGTTCGGCATCATCCACTCGGGTAACGCGCTTTAGATACCCACGGCAGAACCCCCACCACAAGCCGACCGCCCCCACTAGATACGGTTTGTGGCCGCAGCGCTTGAGACACTTCAACGCCATGAAAAGCGGATGATACCCGGTGATGTAGTTGGCGAGACCAAACTTGACGTAGTTCTTCCAGGTTCCGTCCGCGCTGCCGGTGTAGCGGTGGTGCTTGAGTGGAACGTCTTTGAACGTGCGGGTCGTCCAGCCAAGCATGTTGGCCGTGAGCTCATCGATCGTGTCCCAGCCGGGTGCGCGCAACAGCCCACCGATCTCCGCCCAGCAATCATGCCGGTAGATCTTGGTGGCGCCGCGCACATGGAAGGAGGGGTCACCGGGCGATTCGCATACCAGATTGCCGTCCACCTGCTGGCAGATTAATCCGCCCCCGATGCCGAGTTTGGGGTCATCGGCGAATTTCTGCAGACAGCGTTCAAAATAGTCGGTGTCGAACGAGAGGTCGGCGTCAAGCTTGACCAGGAAGTCCCACGGCTCGGCCGGGATGCGACAGTACCCGTCGTAAAAGGCCTCAACAACGCCGCCGCCTGGCTGACGGAAACGGCGGTCGGCGCGGTGAACCGGCAGAATCCAGGAATGCTCCTGCGCCGCCACGTCGATGATGTTCGCGGTTTGGTCCGTCGAACCGTCGTTGACGATGACCCACAAGGCTGGCGGGCGTGTTTGCCCAACCATCGACCGAATGGTATGGCCTATGTTGCCCTCCTCGTCGCGGGCCGGGGTGATAACGATATAACGCGGTGGGTTCATCTTCACACTATACCCGCTCTATGAGAAATGGGGAACGTTTCGGGATTCGGATGGGTGTAAGTCTCGAACTGATCTCAATAGTATAACATAACTAATCCATTATACTAGGTTTCGGCTTCACGTGTGAACATCAGCGCCGGTGACGATTTGTCCCGTGGCGGGTCATGGACTGAGCGGAGTGCGGGGTTGGGCGCCGATGGGGAGATCGGCTGCTTGCTGAGCAGCTTGAGCGGCTCGATGTGGACTTACCCTACGTGCTCATCGATGGCCGTCTGCATCACCGGGTGTTGCGCTAGATGCCGCTCGCGGCCCGGCAGATGAGTTTGGTCGTCGCCGCCCATCTCTCGCCCCAGAGGGCGGGTTTCGGGAGCTGGGAGGCATGCAGCCCACCGAGCAGGCCGCCTTCAATGACGCCTATGGGGAGCATAGCCCAAAAGCCCAGGCCCGGTGAGAAGTACCACCACCTGCTGCGGGAGGACGGCGATGGCGTCTTCAAAGTCATCCGGACGCACGTGCACTGCACCGGATACATCCACCCGAGGGTGCATCGCAGAGGTGCTCGGTTATTTCCGTCGGCATCGCCGCCGCATGCGCTACGCCGAAATGGCCGAGAGCAACCTGCCCATCGCCTCTGGTATGGTTGAGGCCGCCTGCAAGACCCTCGCGACCCAACGCATGAACCGCTCTGCCAGCCAGGGCAACAGCCATCCTCACCCTGCGTGCCGTCACCCTGACCGCCGGGCCACCAAGACTCAGCGCCACCGCCGCTAATCGCCGATTTGCCGCACCGACCTATGCCGCGGCTCATAGGTTATGTAGTTAAGGATTCGCGAAAATCGGCTCCAGACCGAATTGCAGCCGCCCACGTTGTCGATCCCGTTTAGGGTGTGCGCGTCGTGCGTTCCCGGCGAGGTAGTCGATGGCGCGTG
>JALZID010000352.1 GCA_030860485.1 Pseudomonadota bacterium
GCGTCGGGATCAGGGCGACGCCCATCGCCGAGGCCATGCTGGCCTTGGTGCTCATGGACCACCTGCTGCGCCACCGCGCCCAGAACCTCGAGGTGCGCTCCGAGACCCCGGTGGTCCCGGCAGCTCCCGAGAGCTTGTGATGAAGCGCCACTGGCTCATGAAATCCGAGCCCTCGTCGTTCAGCGTCGACGACCTCCTGCGCCGCCCGCGCCCGACCGAGCCCTGGGATGGGGTCCGCAACTACCAGGCGCGTAACCTGATCCGCGACGAAATGAAGCCCAAGGACCTCGCATTCTTCTATCATTCGAGCTGCGACGAGCCGGGCGTTGCGGGGGTCATGGAGGTGGCCAGTCCGGCCTACCCAGATCCCACGGCCTTCGATCCCAGCCACCACCACTTCGACCCCGACAGCTCGCCGGACAGCCCGCGCTGGCTCCTGGTCGACGTGCGCTTGGTGCGCAAGCTCCGCCGCATCATCACGCTCACGGAGCTCCGGACCCATCCCGAGCTTTCGGGTCTTCCGTTGCTCAAACGCGGCAATCGCCTGTCGGTCATGCCGGTGAGCCCGGCGCATTGGGACTTCATTTTGGGACTCGAATAGGGGCGAGGGCTACGCGCCCACGACCAGCACCGCCGCGCCCTGGACCCGGCCGGCCTCGAGGTCGTCGAGGGCCTCGTTGGCAAGCGCCAACGGATAGGGCACTACGGTGGTCCGCACCGGGATGCGTGGCGCGAGTCGCAGGAGCTCCTCGCCGTCCCGGCGGGTAAGGTTGGCGACCGAGCGCACCACGCGCTCGCCCCACAGGATCCGATACGGGAACGACGGGATGTCGCTCATGTGGATCCCGGCGCACATCACCGTCCCGCCTTTGACGAGGGCCCTCAGGGCCGCGGGAACCAACGCGCCGACCGGTGCGAAGATGAGCGCGACATCGAGCGGCTCGGGCGGCGCGGTGTCCGCATCGCCGGCCCACACGGCGCCCAGCGCCAGAGCGAAATGCTGGGCTTCGGCATCCCCACGCCGGGTGAAGGCGTACACCTCGCGGCCCTGGTAGCGCGCGATCTGGGTCACGATGTGGGCCGCGGCCCCGAAGCCGTAGACGCCGAGCCGTCGCGCATCGCCCGCCAGGCGCAGCGCGCGGTACCCGATGACCCCGGCACACAGGAGCGGCGCGGCCTCGACGTCGGAAACGCCGTGTGCGAGCGGGAAGCAGAAACGCGCATCGGCCAGGGCGTACTCGGCGTAGCCGCCGTCCTCCCGGTAGCCCGTGAATCGGGCAGAGTCGCAGAGGTTCTCGGCGCCCCGCTCGCAATAGCCACAGATCCCGCAGGTGGACCAGAGCCATGGCACCCCCACGCGATCGCCCAAAGCGAACCCGGTCACCAGAGGCCCGAGATCCGCGATGTGAGCAACGATCTCATGTCCCAGGACGAGCGGCAGCTTGGGATCGGGCAACTCCCCGCGCGCCACGTGCAGATCCGTGCGGCACACCCCGCAGGCCGAGATGCGCACCAGGACCTGACCGGGACCCGGGTGGGGGAGCGGGATGTCCGCGAGGGCCAGCGGCGTGCCGGGCGCGCTGAGGACCATGGCGCGCATCGCTCAGGCGCTCCCTGGCGACCTAGAACGCCGCGCTCTGCGCTGCCTCCGGCTCATCGCGATAAAAGAGATACACCAACTCGTTGAGATAACGATAGCCCCACTCGGTCGGTCTGATCCAACCGGCCCGGACCTCGATGAGCGCACGCTCACGGGCCTCTTCGAGCGTCGCTTCAATGGCTTCAACCGGCAGACCGGTGCGCTCCGTGAAGAGCGAGAGCGGGAAGCCGGCGCAAAGCCGCAGCGCGTTCATCATGAACTCGACCGTGAGTTGCGCCTCGGTGAGCGGGCGGCCCTCGATGATGGCCGCGGGAAACCCAGCGCCGTTCATATAGGAGCCGTTCATATAGGACAGGGGCTTCGCGCGTTTCACGGTCCGCACGATGCGCCCGTTGGCGAGATCGCTGAGCTTGCCGTGCGCCCCGGCCCCGATCCCCAGATAATCCCCGAACTCCCAGTAGTTGCGGTTGTGACGGCATTCGGCCCCGGCGCGCGCGTAGGCCGAGACCTCGTACTGGAGGTAGCCGCGCTCGCGCAGCAAGGCGCGGCCCGCTTCGTAGGCCGCGAACACCTGGTCATCGTCGGGTAGCTCGGGCGGGTGGCGATAGAACGCCGTATTGGGCTCAATGGCGAGCTGATACCAGGACAGGTGCTCGGGTCCGAGCGTCATCGCCTGCGAAAGGTCCTGAAGGCTGCCGTCTACGTCGTCTTCCGGGAGCCCGAACATGAGGTCGAGGTTGATGTTGGAAACGCCTGCCCGGCGCGCCGCCTCGAAGGCGCGTAGCGCATCGTCGACACTGTGGATGCGACCCAAGACGGCGAGCTGCCGCGCGCGAAAGCTCTGCACCCCGATGGACAGGCGGTTGACACCCGCGTCTTGGTAGTCCACCAGGCGGCCGTAGTCCACGCTACCGGGGTTGGACTCCACGGTCACCTCCACCGGGGCCGCCACCTTGACCCGTGCCCGGACTCCCGAGAGCAGACGACGCACCGCCTCTCCAGACAAGAGACTCGGCGTGCCCCCCCCGATGAAGATGGTCTGCACCTCGCGGCCGCCGATCCGGCCAGCCTCGTGCTCCAGATCACGGAGCACGGCCGACACATAAGCCGTTTCGGGGAGCATCCCCTGGAGCTCGTGCGAGTTGAAATCGCAGTACGGGCATTTACGCACGCACCAAGGGATGTGGATGTAGAGGGACAGCGGTGGTGGACCCCGCTCGGAAGGGATGGGCGGCGCGCCAGAAACGACGTTCGGACCCGTCATACCACGCACGTCCAAAAACCCGGTTACCGAAGGGGCGATTTGTGACCGTGGCCGACGTTGTCGGTCTTCAGTAACCCGTCCCACAGGCGGCGTAACTGCCGCAGGGCCTGGCCGCGGTGGCTCAGCCGATTCTTGACCACAGGCGCCAGCTCCGCGGCCGAGCATCCGTGGCTCGGTACGTAGAACACCGGGTCGTAACCGAAGCCGTTCGTGCCGCTCGAGGCGTGCAATACCCGCCCTTCCCAGACGCCGTGCGCGATCAGCGGGACGGGGTCCTCTGGGTATCGCAGATAGGCCAAGACGCAGTGAAAACGCGCGCTACGCCGCTCGTCGGGGACGTCCGCCATCTCGGTGAGCAAGCGCGCGAGGTTGTCGCCATCGCTCGCCCCCTCGCCCGCATAGCGCGCCGAGTAGATCCCCGGGGCGCCCTGGAGCGCGTCCACCTCCAGGCCGGAGTCATCGGCGAGCGCCGACCGGCCGGTATGCAGGGCGGCATGGCGGGCCTTGATCAAGGCGTTCTCGACGAAGCTCCTACCGGTCTCGGCCAGCCCCTCGGGCACGAAAGGCATGATCGCGATCCCGAGCGCGCCAAGGACCTCGGTGATCTCATGGAGCTTACCGGCATTCCCGGTCGCGACCACGAGCGTCCGGTCAGGCGCCGCCGGGGTTTGCTTCTTCATCCCTGGGGCATTCATCCCTGGCCCAGCGCCGCGCGCTGTATCTCGATGACCGCCGCGATGCCGCCGCGCGCAAGCCCGAGCATCGCCTCCAGCTCCTCCATCCGGAACGCATGCCCCTCCGCGGTGCCCTGGATCTCGACGAAATGCCCCTGGTCGTTCATCACCACGTTCATGTCGGTCTCGGCATCCGAATCCTCGGCGTAATCGAGGTCCACGACCGGAATACCGCGGTAGATCCCGACCGACACCGAGGCCACGAAGCCGTGCACGGGGCTCTGGGACAGGAGCCGCCGCCGTTCTAGCGCCGCCACGGCTTCGACCAGGGCGACATAACCGCCCGTTACCGAGGCGGTGCGCGTACCGCCGTCGGCCTGCAGCACGTCGCAGTCGATCACGATGGTGCGCTCGCCCAGGGCCTCGAAGTCCACCGCCGAACGCAGGGCGCGCCCGATGAGGCGCTGGATCTCGAGCGTCCGCCCGCTCTGCCGGCCGTCCGCCGCCTCGCGCCGCATGCGCGTCCCGGTGGCGCGCGGGAGCATGCCGTACTCGGCCGTGACCCAGCCGCGGCCGGCCCCGCGCAAGAACGGCGGAACTCTTTCCTCGACGCTCGCCGTACACAGCACCTTCGTGTCCCCGTATTCGATCAGCACCGAGCCCTCCGCGTGCCGCGTGTAACCGCATCGCAGGGAAATGCGGCGTAACTCGCCGGGGGCGCGACCGCTCGGGCGCATCACTCTCGCTGTGGCTGGAAAAGGACGGGCATTATAACGCCCCGAGACCGCCGGCCCGGAGGTTTGCGCGCCGTGCTCGAAACGCTACCATGATGCCTGGTTGCGGAGGACGGAGTGCCGCGGGGATGGCAGACAGCATGACGGGTTACGCCCGTGAATCCGCGAGCGGGGCGTGGGGCCGGGCGACCTGCGAGCTGCGCTCCGTCAACCACCGCTATCTCGAGGTTACGCTGCGCCTCCCCGAAGAGCTGCGCGCACTGGAGGGCCCGTTTCGCACCGCCATCGGCCAGTACCTGCAGCGCGGCAAGGTGGAATGCACCCTGCGCTACGAACCGGCCGCCGAGGCGAGCGGGGGGGCCACGGTCAGGCTCGACCTGGTGCGCCAGATCATCGGGGCCTGCCGTGAGGTCGAGGAGATGACAGGGGCCCAGGCACCGGTCAGCGCGCTCGACCTCCTCAAATGGCCGGGGGTCGTGGAGCTGTCCTCACCCGATCTCAACCTGCTCCAGGGACCCTTGGTCTCGCTCCTCGAGGCCACGCTCGCCACGCTCGGCGAGGGCCGCCGCCGTGAGGGCGAGCGGCTGGCTGCGCTCATCGCCGGGCGCTGCGATTCGGCCCTGGTAGAACTCGCTCGGGTGCGGGGAGGGGTGCCCGCCGCCCTCGCGCAGCTCCGCGAGCGGCTCCTGGCACGCGCACAGGAGCTGTCGGCGAGCCTCGACCCCGGGCGTCTGGAGCAGGAAATGCTGCTCCTCACCCAGCGTCTCGATGTAGCGGAGGAGCTGGACCGCCTCGGCATCCACATCGATGAGGTCAAGCGCCTCCTGGCCGCCCGCCAGCCGATAGGGCGGCGCCTGGACTTCCTGCTCCAGGAGATGCACCGCGAGGCTAACACCACCGCCTCCAAGTCCGGGCACCCCGACACCAGCGGCGCCGCCATCGAGCTCAAGGTGCTGATCGAGCAGATGCGCGAACAGGCCCAGAATATTGAATGATAGATGGCGATGACATTAAAGGCGGCACCTCGCAGCATGTTGAGATCCCTTCTCCCTCGAGGGAGAAGGGTAGGATGAGAGGGAATCGGGTCAAACTCTTGCCAACCCTCTCCCGCCAGACAAGGGGATTTCGCTAGCTGTGCTCAGTACGAATGACGCGGAAGCGGGTGACCAGGTGATCCACGCCGGAGACCAACGAGCCTCGGGGCGTCTCTACATCGTCTCCGCGCCCTCCGGTGCGGGCAAGACCAGCCTGGTCAAGGCCTTGGTCGCCACCCATCCCGATATCGCCCTGTCGGTCTCCTACACCACCCGCCCCATGCGCGCCGGGGAGCGCGAGGGCAGCGACTATCACTTCGTGGACCTGCCGACCTTCGAGGCCATGGTGGAAAGCGCCGCCTTCCTGGAGCATGCCCGCGTCTTCGATCATCTTTACGGGACCTCGAAGGGATGGGTCGCGTCGCGCCTCGTCCAGGGCATAGACGTGATCCTGGAGATCGACTGGCAGGGCGCCCGCCAGGTACGCGCGGCACGGAGCGACTGCACCGGGATCTTCATCCTGCCGCCGTCCTGCGAGGTGCTGGAGGCGCGCTTGCACGGCCGCGGCGGGGACCGGGAGGAAGTCATCCGGCGCCGCATGCGGGACGCCGTCGCCGAGATCTCGCACTATGCCGAATACGATTATCTGATCGTCAACGACGAGTTCGACCGGGCGTTCGCCGATCTCGAGGCCATCCTGCGGGCGGACCGGCTGACGCTAGGGCGCCAGCGACTGGCGCTGGCCCCGCTGCTCCAAGACCTCATGCGGTGATCGCTCCCTCTTCCGGGCAAGCCGTGATCATCAATACTGATCACCTCGACCGTTGCGTCGGCACCCTCGAATCGTCGTTGGACGTGTACCGGCAGGCCCAACCGGGCAGCATCGATCAAGAGGTCAGCCATTATTTCATGAGCTCACCCAGGAAACCGGCTTCGAGCTGCTCAAGCGGGCGCTCCAGGATTTTGGTGACGGCAGGAGAAGAACTGGATGCCATGCCCGGGAAAGAAATCCTCAGGCCAGCACTCTTCGGCCTGGATGACCCCGTGCAAGCCGAAGCCGTTGCTGAGCAACTGGACGTGCCGACGCCCTACCGGTTCGACGTAAAGGCCTACGGGAGCATCGCGGATGGCCCGCTGCGCGAGCACATCGTGCGCGTCGGCGTTTCTGTATCGGCGCGATCCGCCGGACCGGGCTGAGGCAAAAGCCGCGAAGAGCGCGTAACGCAAAACGGTATAGGCGTTTTCGGCGAATGGAAACCGCCGCCTGATAAAAAGCGCCGGATGCCGTAGATCGCCATCCGGCCAATGACTGCCGAATGCGTTCTTCAACGGCCCGAGCCGCGCGCCTTCGTGTCGGAAGCTGCGCTTCATGTGGGTCGAACTGTCATTGAACGGATCGTTTTCTACCACCCACTCATGCGTGTTCGCGACATCACGATAATCGTCGCTGCCGTCGGCCGAAACACCCAGCTTCATCGCGTTCCAAAGACCATAGAGGTCGTCCCCTGAGATCCGGCCATGAAGCGAGGGGTCGCTGTTTGGGCAAAGCGAGCGGAACCCGAGGAACTTTTCCACTGTCGCGCAACGGCACTGCCGCGAAGGGTATTCTTCGAGCAGGGTCTTTGATAAGCTAGATCGCTTCAATTGTCGGCGCGCCGGCGCCCTACGGAGGCCCCCGATGGCCAGGATCACCGTGGAAGACTGTCTTCCTTTCGTCAAGAACCGCTTCGAGCTCGTGCTCCTGGCGAGCAAGCGGGCGCGCCAGATCGCCATGGGCTCGCGGCCGCTGGTTCCCGACGAGAACGACAAGCCGGCCGTCATCGCGCTGCGTGAGATCGCCGCGGGGCGCATCAGCATGGCAACCGTCGACGTCATTGAGGCCAAGGAGAAAGGCGAGGACCCCTTCTCGGTGTTCAACGACCCCACGGGCTGAGTCCGACGGGATGGACTCAGAGCTTGTGAAAAAATCTGCTGCGCTCGGGATCTCGCGTTCC
>JALZID010000353.1 GCA_030860485.1 Pseudomonadota bacterium
GGGCGAAGGATGGGCAAGGCTGAATATCATTCCTAGAACCCATCTCAAAATAATCTCAACAATATCAACCTGTACGCAAGCTGTACGAAACCTGTGTAATTCTCGATCTTGTATTCCCATCGCGTCACTACTCTCCGATAATTTTGTATCCACGCGTTGAACCGCTCTACCACCCACCGCCTCTTGTATCGGCGAAGGACTCTCCCATCCTGCGTTTTCTTTCTCGACCTCCCTCTTCTGTGCGGAGCGATGAGCGCGACACCGTAGCGCTCTTTCAACCGCCTATCATGCGGATCGCTGTCGTATGCTTTGTCTCCGACAAGATGAGACGGACACGCTTGCGTAAATCTTTTGGCAAGCGTTTCTTCCACCAAGGTGATCTCGCCTGGAGAAGCAGAGCCCACACTAATGGCGATCGGAAAAGAAGAGTCGTCTGTAATTGCCATGATTTTACAGCCCTTTCCTCGTTTCGTCGGGCCAACGGAGAGCCCCCTTTTTTAGCGCTCGCGAAGGTGCCGTCAACGAAGCAGTCTTTCAAGTTGATCTTCCCTCTCTTTTCAAGATCTTCCGCAAGCATCCTGAGAGCGTCTTCGAACACTCCTCTTTTAGCCCACTCTTGATACCGACGATGCGCCGTTTGGTACGCTCCGTACTTTCTCGGAAGTTCGCTCCACTGCGCTCCGGTCTTGAGTATCCAGAGCACTCCTTCACAAATCTTTTTCTCGCCCTTTCTCTTTCTTCCTCTCGGATCAAGAGACGACGGTCGTTTGAGAAGCGGGAGGACAAGCTCCCACTGTGTTGTTGTCAAATACATGCAAGCAAATGTGATTACTTGTATGCATATATTTTACAACAAATATTTAGAGATGGGTTCTAGGACGTGGAGGTTCACAATTTGTGATGGCCGCCAAACAGGCTGTAAACGGTGGGCGGTGTCTCCCTACCTGACTGCGGGCAATTGCAAGCCTAAGTAGAACCGGATCGCCTTCAGAACCTCAACTACTGTGGCCAAGTCGTCGCGTACAGCATGCTGTTTGACGAACCTATGCAGATGAGCCTTACCGTCGCGCGTGAAATCCCGATGCACTTTGCCCCTCAGCGACATGCTATGAGCGACGGCTCCGGGATAGTCAGAAAGAAAAGCAGCGACGAACTGCTGCGGCAGCAGATCCTCCAACTCCCACTTTAGGCCCTTGTAATCAGCGTTCTGGCGCTCAAAGGTCTTCTGCATAGTTCCGGGGTCAAGGTTGCCCGCCAAAGGCATCGTTGGCCAGAGGCGAAACACGTCTTTGTATTCCAGGATGCTGGTGTCAATAACCCGCGCCAACTTGACCGCCTCCTGGCCAGCCTTGTCGTTGTCAAAAAGCCCGATGAAGCGATAACGTGGACGCCCATTCGGTAAGAGGCAGGTGCGCGCCATGCCCCTCAAGGCAAGAAGCTCACGAATAACACCATGAACGCCCCCACGATCACGCTCGCCTGCCGCCACAATCGCAAGATCTTTGGCCAGGAAGTCGATCCCCGTCCTCTCGCACTCTAAACGCGCTGCCAACCGGAATAATTCGACATCCGTGGTCCCTTCGACCAGAACCGTCCGGGGCCGAATGGCGAAGCCCAGCACCATCGCATAGCGCGCAACGGAATCGAGTTCTTCAGCCATCGGTCCATCAATTGATATTGGTGGGATGGGCGGTTGTCGGGCGAAGGAATGGCCCGTTGTGACCGAAGGAGACGTGGCAAGCAAAGCGAAACGCCGGTTTGACGTCACGAATGCCGTGCTCCTCCGGCCTGAAGGGGACAAGTACATTGCCAAACTCCCGCACGCGCGCCATCGCCCGATTCCCGTAATCGGAGCCGGTGATTGCCTGCACCGTCTGCAGTGCCTCGCTATCGGCGCCATGCAACCAGCGGAAACGCGTCGGCACATGGACGAAATGCTCGCTGTCACGCCAGATCTGTCTCAACGATCGAAATATCCTGTCGCCCTCGACGGCGCGGCCATTCTGAAAAAGAAGCATCGCGTATTCCAGCCGCAGCTGAGGTGTCATCCGGTAATCCGTAGCCTGCAACTGCTCAACGAGTTCCAGTTGCTGCCTGAATGCATGTGGGTGACTAACAGAGGTCAGATCGTAACTCAGGCGAATGACCTGCATGTTGCCTCGGCCTGCAGGATGGGCTAGCGCTTCGAGTGCCCGCACCCGGTTCTCTTCCGGCACGTCCGAGAAATCCATCCCCGACCCGTATTCAACCGCTTCAGCAAGCATCTTCCACGCCTTGACCAAGACATCGATCGCGTGTGCAGGCTCGATATGCTGATCCCTCACTGGTTTTTGCTTGAACAGAATCGCCAACGCCTGATCGGCCAGATTACCGAGCTGCGATTTGCGATAGGCGGCCTCATTCGAGGTAAGTGCCGAAAAGAGGATCCCTAGCGCCTCGATGCAGTGCTCAACCGCAAGCTCTGAGGATGCCCGCGCGTTCGCCAAAAGGTTCTTCACATAGGTTTCGATAACGAAGGCGCTGGTTGGGCTCTCTTCGTACGCCTTGCGCGTGGCGTCGTTCGCCAATCGCCGCAGCTTTATAATTCGCTCGTCGGGGGCCCCTCTCTCTGATTCGACTTGCGCGAGGTCGAGGTAGGCGTTAGCAAGCGAATTGAATAGATTGAGGTTCGACTCTGAACCGGCTGTGTACTCGATGAAGCTCAGTGCGTAATTGATATCCTCAATTGCCACGTTTAGGAGAGCAACTTTGTCATCGTTTTTTACACCATAGAATTGTTCGTCCAGCCTAGCGACCCGGCGTCGTGAGATGGCAGTGTGATGGCGGAAGACTCGGCTGGTGTCGCGCAGCGATCGCGGCATACCGTCGAGCGCGTCCAGTACCTCACGCCAGAACGAAACGAAGCTGCCTCGCCCATGATCCGGGTCGATCTTGAGGATCGACGTTGCGAAATCCTCGCCAATGGACCGATAGGCGCGCTCCCCCAACGCAGGTTTCTGCGATATCTGTCGTAGCAGCAGGAAACGAAGATGCTCTGGGCTTTTGGCCTCGGCAAAGCCCAAGTCGTCGCGCATCTGAAAGTCGTAGAAGAGCGCGTTGATCAGGAACCGTCCCAAGATGTCGTGGACAAGCGCCCAGTACTTGTCTCCGTCTGCCGAGAAGCGTACCAGTCCCAGCGCTGCCAAGCTTGACCTACAGTCTTCCAGCAGGTACGAGATGGGCCAACTACCCTTCGAGGCCGGCAACAACGCCTCCGGCAGGGGGAGGCGCTCCGAACTCAAGGCTGCAATCTCAAGTATGGCGTCCTGGATAATCCGGTCGCCGGCATTTTCCTTGAACGAGCGGTACATCCACTGCTGGATCGATTCCGAGAGGTCGTATTGGCCCCGAATCCAGAAAGATAGGGTGACCCAGAATGCTGAGGTTCCCTCGAGATAGCGGACCGTGTGGTCTTGGTAGAACTGGTCCCATTGCCAGTCCTGCCGCTGCTTGCCGTAGACGCGCAGAAACTGGTTGAGATGGCGGCCGAGCTGACGCGCCTCGTTCTGATCCAAGGTGTGGTTCAGCTTCGCAATCTCTTTAAAGACCGACGTGTTGAAGAAGGACAGCCCCAGAACTGGGCCCGTGACGATCAGGACGCAGAGCGGCCGCCCGGATTTCTCCATTTCGTTTCGGAAGCGGGCCAGCTCACTGTCTCGATACTGCCAGTGCAGGCTGTCGAACACGATTAGCGATGGCGTCTCGTAATGGCGAGAGACGGACTCACGTTTAATATGCTCCGATTGCGCGCGGTCGGGTCCGGCGGCTGATTCTCGATTGCGCGCCATCTGGCTCTCGGCCTCGCGGTGCACGCGGTTCAGGAAATTCGCGACCGTCAGCGCGTCGGGGACGAAGGGCAGCGGCTTTGCGAGCAGAACCGGATACCCCTCTCGCGCGCACTCCCATGCCAACACCCGCGCGAGCGTAGTCCCGCCTGCCCCCTCCTCGGATGAGATATAGGCGACGCAGTTCTCCTCCGACCCGACGGCGTCGAGCTTCTTCAGATAGCTGCTTAGGATCCTCTTGCACTGAACATCGCGGACCCATGGGAGTCCGGCCGCAAAGGGACGCCAAGAATCTTCTGGGTTTTGGAAGAAGGAGACAAAGTCCTCCTCCGAAAGCTCCTCTGGCATGAGTGGCGTGAGATCCCGTTCCTCAACAAGCGAATACCACTCCAAGATCGGGCGCTCGGGCTCGTCAGCTTCGGTTACGTCGATCTTCTGGAAGTTCCCGTGGCGATCGCGCACGCGAATGACGTGCCGATCCTCGGGGTAGACCGCCGCATAGCGCGCCAGGATGTCCTCAACCACCTCGCTGGCGGGAAGGCTCAAAAGGTTTACCGCCGCAACGCCGTCTGCCCCCTCAATCCAGTTCCCCAGGATTTTGCCGGCACTGGCCGCATCCGAGACGAAAGTGACGTACGACCGAAACCCGGAAGACCACAGATCCTTCAGATCCGGCGGAACCGGATCTTCATCAGCGGAAATCACCAGGATCTCTCGCGCGCCCGATCGCCGCAGATCCTCCAGCATCGTCATCCGCCTCAGCCGGCTTGCGAAATCGGACCCGGCCGTGGTAACCGTTCGGCCGCTCAGAAGATAGATCGGCAGGCACCGCTGCGGCAATTCGATACGCGAGGGATCGCTATCGATGATCTGGACGAAGCCCCGCTTGCGCGTCATGGGGTCGCTAAAGCTCGCCGCCCCTTCCAGCGCCTTGATCAGCCCTGGGTCGTAGATCTCGGAGAAGACCAGTCGCCAAGGGAGCCCCAGAAAGGCAACGAGCGCGTCTTGACTAGGCAGATCATTGGGCAGGCTGTGAACCCAAAGCACAACGTCCCGATTTTCGAGGTTCGACAATAGGTTGTCGGGAACCTCATCAATGAAGATCAACTTCTTCTCGATCACATCACACCCCCTACATGGTGGCGTAGCCGTGCCGCGATCTTGGTGAACTACTCAGCGCTGCTTCTTTGGCAGACCTACCCACAGACGCTTCCCCGGCAACACGCCGTCGATTGCTGGAGTTCACAACCCGCACATCCGTCACGTGCACATTCACGACCCTCGGCGCAGCTCTGGATAGTGCCGGCTCGGGATAAACTGGCATCTCTTGCGCACCGGCTTGGGACTGACGACCAGTTCTTTTGCGATACTCCAACAAACCTTGTGACATAAAGCTTTTTTTCGACATGCTAAAAAGAATTTTCCGACAAGTGGCTAAAATGCTTGACACGAAATGCGCTGTATGTATACTAGAAAGCAGGAAGTTGTATTTCCAGGGAGAGGAAGGTAACCATTAAATGGTGATAGAGTAAACGATGCCATAACTGGCCACAACCCACAGGAGTACAACATCATGCGAAGTACGAGCACCTTGAGGACATTATACAAAACGACCGCCATTGTTACGACCAGCGACGACACCGCGAACCACGCCGTTACGACCGCCGAGCCAGCCAGCGACATCAGCTAGCCAAGGGCATCGGACCATGTTCTGCTCAGAACATGACTAATGTCGGAAGCAGAGATGAGGATAGGATTTCCCCACTTGAACCCCGGATCGGGCGCAACAGGACAAAGACCACGAACGGCGTGGTCTTTTTTAATCCCCCACTTTCCCTTTGCATTTATGTTCAGAGTTGACATTCTAGTGGTATCCGGAGAAAGACCAGGTTGGAGGACAGTCCCACGTCGTCTTGCCATGTTGTACCCTCCAATTGGCTGGATGCAACCCCCAGCCTTAATACCTCACCTTTAAACGTCGGGCTATCCTCCAGCCTCGTCTTCCGCGGGTTCATAGAATCGCGTGGTGGCAATGTTGGCATGCCCGAGCCACTCCTGCACCTTGGCGATGTCGGCCTCATGGTCGAGCACGTTGGCGGACCGCCGTGACCCGCCCTCCAGGCTCTTCTCTCCACCAAGGCGAGCACATGCGCGTGTGGACGGTACGAACCCTGCGCATCCCCGTGTGGTTCTCCCACTATCATACCACTTCCTCGTAGCCATCAAGAGCTCTAGGAGCCCGTTCGGGACGTCTCTGAGAAGATGGCTCGGTAAGTTTTCCCTGCTCTGGGATGAGGAGAGTTGGTTCCACCGCGCGAGAACCATGCCTGCCAACGACCGCCAGCGGTCGCGCTTCCTACTCCCCCGAGCCTGGACTTCACGAATGACGATGACGCCGGATCTTGTTTGGTGGATTGGTCACGCCCATGGTGTCGTCGTGAACCTTGAGGCCCATGGCCCTTGTTCCTCTATCGCGTGCTCAAATCCGATAGCTAACTGCGCATCATTATTGGGTTCGCTGATAATCCGTAAGCAACCCGACCAGGATAATTAGGATGCCGGCCACGATATAAAAAACCTGTGCAGGGGGACCAAAACCAAGGATAAAAGGCAGCATAACCAAAACGGGACCGACTATGCGCTCTACCCACCCGTGGACCGTAAAAGGAAGTAGTTTGAAAGCGCCAAGCGGAAAATCGGTTACCAGGGTCATGGCAAGGTGAATTCCGGCCAGGGCATAAGCAATTGTTCCTGCTATGCCGGTCAATCCGATAAGGGCCGGCGCGAATAGAAAGAACACGACCACTGCGTAATCGATATATCCATGTAGAGTTGGTGAGAGTATTTTCATGCCTCTGCTCCTCATCTTCGTAGTAGGTGGAGTTGCCCGTTACGTGGACACTTCATCTTTTGGAGGGAGACTCCATGATGTCAGTCGGTAAATTATAGTACCCCTAAAGCCAGGTGGCAAGTTCTGTTCCTCATTCCTCACTCTACGTTGGCGACGGATGCTATGACTTCACGATCTGCGCGGCTGGCGTTCATCTCGGTGGCGCATCTCTACAACCTGCGGGCCGCCGCTGGCTACCGGGCGCGCCGCCAACTGTGGGCCAAGACCCGTCCAACCGGCATCGCGATCGGGGAGCGCCGAGAGCCCCGCAGCCGGATGGCCACCCCGGCTACCTGCGCATCGACAGCGTCCACCAGGGCGATGAGAATGGGGTGAAGGGCATTTATCACATCAACGTTGTGGACTGCGTGACCCAGTGGGAAGGCGTGGCCACCTGCGAGAGGCTTTCCGAGGCCTATCTGCTGCCGGTGATC
>JALZID010000354.1 GCA_030860485.1 Pseudomonadota bacterium
GTACAGTAACAAGCTGCGTAAGCTGTGACAACTCATAAATTTGGGAGCGAGCGGAACCGAACTGTGCGTGCAGGCTGTGGAGAATAAGATTTTCAAAAGCCCTTTTTCTTCAAAAGGGAAGATACGACCGAATCTTTTAGCTGTCAAACACGCGCTATCTCGGTCCAGAATTGGGGAATTATCGGGCTATAGGTCCGCATCGTTCAAGGCCGGCTGAGTTATGTACCGGCGGAGACGAGGGGTAATCTGTTGCGGCCGTTTGCGAGATCGGCGAGTATTTGCGGTGCGAGCGCTGCTTGGCAGTACCTTGGATCCGCACGGAGAGTGACAAAGAATGAATATGAAGCTTGTCAGCAGCATAGACGTTGTGGCACGTTCGCGACTGGTGACGATAAACGTCGATGCGTTGCTCGTGGACGTAGCGAAACTGCTCTCGAGCACGCAGATCAGTCTTGTCGTCGTCTGTAATTCCGATGGTGCGATGGTGGGTGTCATCACCAAAACGAATATCGTCCAGCAGATCGGTCGTTGCGGGGAAAGCGTCTGCACGACCGTGGCCGCTGACGTGATGACCCGGGATGTCGCCTACTGCCGCCCGACCGACTCCCTGCCCGATGTCTTGTCGATGATGGAGAAGTGCGGCTTCGTACACATTCCCGTCGTCGACGAGAATTCCAAACCGTCTGGCGTCGTCAATGCGCGAGATGCGCTTCGGGCGCTGATGGCAGAAGAAAAGTATGAAGTGTCGCTTCTGCGGGATTACATAATGGGTATCGGCTACCGGTGAGGAGTGCCGATGACAGGCTCAGACCTGAGGCCGATCGTCCTCATCACCGGCGCGACCGGCAACCTCGGCCGTTCGCTCGGCGAGGCGCTCGATCGCGATTACCGGCTCGTCGGGCTCGACCTTAAAGCAGAGGGTGCCGACTTCCCTGTGTTAGAGGCGGACTTCACATCCGATGCCGCAGTCGAACTGGCATTGCGCAAGTTCCGCGACGCGTTCGGCTCGCGCATCGCCAGCGTCATCCACCTCGTCGCCTATTTCGACTTTACGGGCGAGGACAACCCGCTCTACCAATCCGTCAATGTCGAGGGCACGTGGCGCCTTCTGCGCGCGCTTCAGGACTTCGAAGTCAAGCAATTCGTCTATTCGAGCACTATGCTCGTGCACACGCCTTGCCGCCCTGGCGAGCGCATCGACGAGCACCAGCCGATCGAACCGTGCTGGACTTATCCGAAATCGAAGGCCGCCGCTGAGGCGGTGATCCGTGCGGAGCACAAACGGATCCCTTACGTCATCCTGCGGCTGGCCGGTGTCTACGACGAGCACGCAACCGTGCCGACGATGGCCCAGCAAATGGCGCGGATCTACGAGCGCGACTTCCTGAGCTACTTCTACTCAGGCAGCACGCTGGTCGGTCAGGCAATGCTCCACCGCGACGACATGCTCGAAGCGTTCCGCCGCGCCGTCGACCGCCGCGATGTGCTGCCGCCCGAAACCGAGATTCTGATCGGTGAGCCCGACGCGATCGGTCACGACGCGCTCCAAGACGAACTCGGCTATCTCATTCACGGTGTGGATGATTGGCCGACACTGCGCCTGCCAAAGCCCATCGCCGCCGCGGGTGCGTCGGCGCAGGGCAAGCTCGAGCCGGTCATCCTCGACGCGATCGATGGAGGCGAGGCGCCGTTCATCAAACCCTTCATGGTCGCTATGGCCGACGACCACTACGCGCTCGACATCCGGCGCGCCCGCGATCTGCTCGACTGGGAGCCGCGGCACCGATTGAAAGATGAGCTGCCGCGCCTCGTCGCGGCTCAAAGAACGACCCGGCCGGTTGGTACGAAACCAACGGCGTTACGCCGCCGGCCTGGGTCAGCAAGGCAGACGACCTGGGTAAAAATCCGGAGAAGCTACGCGTCCGCCATGAGGCGCAGGTTCGGACCGAGCACGGCGCCAACCGCTTGGCTCATCACCCAGCCGCTGCTGATCAACATCGGGGAACCGCTCCTGCGCCGGAGCGAAATAGTCCTTGGCGCGAAGGCGAATGCCCACCACGTGATCGGCTCGCTGGTTCTGACCGTAGTCTCGATCGCCGCGGCTGAAGTCGCCCGGCCGGTGCGATATCTCAGTGTTCCACTTGGAGCCCTATTGATGGCTGCCCCTTCATGTTTGGTGCAAGCATGGTTGCGACCATCGTCAGTACTGTCTTGGGCGCTGGGCTGGTGGTGCTCAGCATCCGCCGTGGCCCGATCCGGGAGCGCTACGGCAACTGGAATCGCTTGATAATTTAGCCGATGTCAGGAAAAGATTGCCGTGTCCGAAACAGGTTATCCCAACCTCGAAGCGTTGCTGGCCGCCGTGCGCGATTGCCGTGCGTGCGCGGCGCATCTGCCGCTCGGTCCGCGTCCGGTGTTGCGTGCCGGTGAAACGGCCCGCATCCTCATCGTGGGGCAGGCGCCCGGTGTGCGCGTGCACACGACCGGCATTCCGTGGGACGACCCGAGCGGGGAGCGTCTGCGCGCGTGGATGGGAATTGACAAGGAGGTCTTCTATGATGAATCGCGCATCGCAATCATTCCCATGGGCTATTGTTATCCGGGCCGGGGAACTGGCGGTGATATGCCGCCGCGTCGTGAATGCGCGGCGCTCTGGCTCGACCAGTTGCTGGCCCGGCTGCCATGGATTGAACTAACTCTGCTCATTGGTCAGTATGCGCAGCGCCACTTTCTGGGCAGTCGCCGCAAGCCGTCGCTGGCCGAAACGGCCAAGGCGTGGCGGGAGTACGCTCCGCAATTCATCCCGTTGCCTCACCCGTCGCCGCGCAATCAGCCTTGGTTCAAGCACCATCGCTGGTTTGAGCGGCAGCTCGTACCGGTGCTGCGCGCACGAATCAAAGCCTTGTCCGTGCGCTGACGCGAGCATGTGTACCGCACGCTAGAGCTCATCCGAGAGCAGGGCTGCCGGGCCGGGCTCTCGCTCAGCACGGCTAGCGCAAACGGCGAACCTGGCGCAAGGTCCACTTGGGCGTGGACGCCGACACCCATGAGGTCGTGGCGGCCCTCGTAACGACGAACAGCGTTGGCGACGGTGAGGTACTCCCCACCCCTCTGGAGAAATTCGCCCCGCTGCTGATTTGTGCAACAACACCCCTTTGGGGTATCGTCATCGGTGTGATCGCCTTCGTCGTGCGCGCCTGCGTGCTGCCCAAGTGAGCCGAATCGGGTTCCGGCCATGAAAGAGCAGGCAGCGTTGTCTCGCGTGAGCATCGTCTCGGCCAAGGTGGCCGAAGTGCTCTCCGATCGACTGCGGACCGCGCACGAGCGTTACCGCACGCGGCTCATGCGGATCGGGGCCGAATCCCTGACGTGGCAATGGGCGCCGCTGTCCACCCCTATCGAAGCCTGGAAGGCGTGCACCGAGTACGCACTCGACACCACAGAGCGCTCGGTGCTCTTCTGGGACACGCTGCGCCGGCGCGGCGACGCTTATCTCGAGCACGAGCGTGCCGGCCATCCACCGCTCCTGCACTTCCAGCACGAGACCGTGATGGATGGGCGGACCTTCGAGCACCCGGTCAACTATGCGCTCCTGCGGATGATCCCCCCGCCGGATGTCGAGCTGTACCCAGAACGGAGACCGTACATCATCATCGATCCGCGTGCCGGCCACGGCCCCGGGATCGGCGGCTTCAAGGACGACTCTCAGGTCGGCGTGGCCCTGCGCTCGGGCCACCCGGTGTACTTCGTGGTCTTTTTCCCCGATCCGGAGCCGGGCCAGACGCTCTTCGATGTATGCGCCGCGGAGGCGACATTCGTGCACAAGGTCCGCGAGCTGCACCCCGAGAGCGCCAAGCCCGCGATCGTCGGCAACTGCCAGGGCGGATGGGCGGCGATGATGCTCGCCGCCGCGCTCCCCGAAGACACGGGCCCCATCGTCATCAACGGGGCGCCGATGTCCTATTGGGGGGGCGCCTGGCGTGAGGGAGAGGGAGACAACCCCATGCGCTACGCGGGAGGATTGCTGGGCGGCACCTGGCTCGCTTCGCTCTGCTCGGACCTCGGTGCGGGCACATTCGACGGCGCCCATCTGGTGCTGAACTTCGAGTCCCTGGACCCGGCCAACACGTTCTGGAATAAGTACTACCACCTGTTTGCGAACGTCGATACCGAGGGTCCGCGCTTCCTCGGCTTCGAGCGCTGGTGGGGCGGGTTCTATTTGATGAACCGCGAGGAGATCGAGTGGATCACCCGTACGCTCTTCGTCGGCAACAATCTCTGGTCAGGCGACATCGAGTCGAACAGCGGCAAGGTGTTCGATCTGCGCGAGATCCGCTCACCCATCATCCTGTTCGCCTCGCTCGGCGACAACGTCACGCCCCCGCAGCAGGCCTTCAACTGGGTGGCCGATGTCTATGGCTCGACCGAGGACATCAAGGCGCGCGGCCAGGTCATCGTCGGCCTCTTGCACCAGGACATCGGCCACCTCGGGATCTTCGTGTCCGGGCGCGTGGCGAGAAAAGAGCACTCGCAGATCGTCTCGGTGATGAAGTCGATCGAGGCGCTTCCGCCCGGCCTGTACGGGATGGAGATCGAGGAGAGGAAAGGGCCGGAGGGGGTTATCTACGAGGTCCACTTCGTGGAGCGCCGGCTCGAAGAGGTCGTCCTGCGTCTGAACCGCTTCGAGCGTGCCGACGAAAAGGCCTTCGAGGCGGTCGAGGTCGTCTCGGATTTCAATCAGCGCGCCTATGAGCTATTCGTGCGACCCATCGTCCAGGCGCTGACGAACGAGCTTACCGCGACCCTGGGACGCACTTTTCATCCCCTGCGGGTCGAGCGCTGGGCCATCTCCCATCTGAACCCTTGGCTCGCATGGCTCGAGCCGGCGGCCGCGGCCGTGAAGGCGGGGCGGCGCGCCCTCGATAACGACCATCCCCTGCGCAGGGCCGAGAATGCGCTCTCAGAGGTCCTGTCCGCGTCCCTCGACTACGGGCGCGACGTGCGCGACGCAGTGAGCGAGGCCGCATTCTTCCAGACCTACGGCAGCCTGTTCTCGCTCCAGCACCCCGACTCAATGGGGGTACGGGATCGGGGGGGCGCGGGCCGCACCGATCCCCGCACCTTGCCCGTCGTACAAAAGGCGCTCGAGTCGATCACAGAGGGCGGATATCCGGAAGCCGTGGCGCGAGTCGGGGCCTTGCTGACCCGCGGTCAGGCAGCGATCCCCCTCGCGCAGATCGAGCTCCGGGCCGGGCTCATGGAGGACTACGCCGCGCTCTTACCCAAGCTGTCTCAGGAGGAACGCCGCCGCATCCGCGGCCAGCAGGAGGTCATCGTCGCGTTCGAGCCGGAACGGGCCTTGGAGGCGCTGTCCACGCTCCTCCCCGACCCGGCCGACCGCGCGCGGCTATTGACCCTCCTCGAGCGCCTGGCCACCGACCCCCGCATATGGAAGGACCGGCCGGCCCCGGGGCAGCTCGCGATGCTGGAGCGCATCCGGACGGTCCTCGGTGCCGGGCAACCAAGGGCCCCGCCGGCCCCGAGCGGAGCCACAGAGGTTACCGCGAAAGCCCGGCGCACCAAGAGGCGAAGGATAGTGAAGGCCACGCGCTGAACAATTTTCCAGACGATGCTAGTAAGTCAGTCATGTTAAATCGAAGTGATTCGTCACCCCGGCAGGGATTGCCGGGGTCCAGGATGCAGGACAGCACCTACGTCCATGTGCTCTGGATTCCGGCAATCCATGCCGGAATGACGTGCCTGTT
>JALZID010000355.1 GCA_030860485.1 Pseudomonadota bacterium
GGCTCTCGGGATCGGTGGAGCGGGTCACGTTTCACAGCGAGGAGACGGGCTTCTGTGTCTTACGGGTCAAGGCACGAGGGCATCGGGAGTTGGTGGCAGTCGTCGGTACCGCGGCGGCGGTAAGTCCTGGGGAGTTTGTCGAGTGCCAGGGAGAGTGGACGAACGACCGAAACCACGGCTTGCAATTCAAGGCACATGAGCTGCGGGTGGTCCCGCCGAGTACCGTCGAGGGCATTGAGAAGTACCTCGGATCGGGGATGGTCAAGGGTATCGGCCCTCACTTTGCCAAAAAACTGGTGCAGGCCTTCGGAGCAGCGGTCTTCGACGTCATCGAGCACGAGCCTGAGCGGCTGACAGGGCTTGAGGGCATCGGTCCGAAGCGCAAGGACCGGATTACCGGGGCCTGGACCGAGCAGAAGGTCATCCGGGAGATCATGGTCTTCCTGCAATCGCATGGGGTTGGGACGGCGCGTGCCGTACGTATCTACAAGACGTATGGCGATGTGGCGGTCGCGCGGGTCCGGGAGAACCCCTACCGACTGGCACTAGACATCCACGGCATCGGCTTCAAGACGGCGGATAGGATCGCCCAGCGCCTTGGGATCCCGAAGGACTCGCTCATGCGTGCGGAGGCTGGTGTCCGGCACGTTCTGCAGGAGCTCTCGGGTGATGGGCACTGTGCGGCGGTGCATACCAGTCTCGTCGAGATGTCGGAGAAGCTGCTCGAAATCCCTGCAGCGACCATCGAGGAGGCCATCGCGGCGGAGCTTGTGGAGGAGAACCTTGTCGAGGAGGCGATCGAAGGGCAGCCCTGCCTCTTTCTCACACCGCTCCACCGTGCCGAGATCGGAGTCGCGCAGCGCCTGCAGGCACTGCTCGGCTGCGCCCCACCTTGGGACCGGATCGATCCCGATAAGGCCATCCCCTGGGTGGAGGAGAAGACGGGACTCGTGCTGTCGCCATCGCAACGGACCGCCGTCGCCGAGGCGGTGAATGGCAAGGTCACCGTGATCACCGGCGGGCCCGGTGTTGGGAAGACCACGGTGGTCAATAGCCTCCTGCGCATCCTGCGCGCCAAGGGCGTAGAGGTGCTGCTGTGTGCCCCGACCGGACGAGCCGCCAAGCGGCTCTCCGAATGCACGGGGCTCGAGGCTCGCACCATTCATCGCGTCCTGGAGTTCGATCCCAAGGCCCACAGGTTCAAGCGGGGACTGGAGCATCCCCTCGAAGCGGATCTGATCGTCCTCGATGAGTCCTCCATGGTCGACGTCGTGCTCATGAACCAGCTCCTGCGGGCCATGCCGACGACCGTCGCGGTGCTCCTCGTCGGGGACGTCGATCAGCTCCCCTCGGTCGGGCCCGGCGCGGTGCTCGCCGATATAATTGCCTCCGGGCACATCCCCACCGTGCGGCTCACCGAAATATTCCGTCAAGCGGCGGCATCCAAGATCGTCCTAAATGCCCACCGCATCAACCAAGGACAGATGCCCTTACGGAGTGAGGAGGGCGACACGTCCTGCGATTTCTATTTCATTTCCGCCGAAACCCCCGAAGAGATTGGTGAGAAACTGTTTCATGTTGTCACCGAACGGATCCCTAAACGCTTCGGTTTCGATCCCCTGCGGGACATCCAAGTGCTAGCCCCGATGAATCGCGGGGGCTTGGGTGCCCGATCGCTGAACATCGAGTTGCAGAAACGGCTCAACGCCTACGCCGAACCCAAGGT
Source organism: Pseudomonadota bacterium (assembly GCA_030860485.1). Lineage (NCBI taxonomy): Bacteria > Pseudomonadati > Pseudomonadota > Pseudomonadota bacterium. The sequence continues at coordinate 1,727 of JALZID010000355.1, forward strand.
CGAGCGTTTCGGGGGGAGCTTTGCACCGGGCGACAAGGTCATTCAGACCGTGAACAACTACGATAAGGAAGTATTCAACGGTGACATCGGTACGGTAGCACGCGTGGACCTGGAGGAAGGGACACTGTTCGTCAACTACGAGGGTCGGGAAGTCGCCTATGAGTTTGGGGAGCTCGACGAGGTATCGCTCGCTTACGCGGTCTCCATTCACAAGAGCCAGGGCTCGGAGTACCCGGCGGTCGTGATCCCACTCGCGACCCAGCATTACATGCTGCTCGAGCGAAGCCTCCTCTATACGGGGGTGACACGCGGGCGCAAGCTCGTGGTCATCGTGGGACAGCCCAAGGCCCTCGCCATCGCGGTGCGTACGGTACGCTCGGTACGACGACTGACTCATCTTGCCGGACGGTTGTCGACTCTCCCCCGCCTCATGTGGTGCGCTTGAGCAGCGGCCCGAGATCCGTGAGCGAGCGGGTATTGAGCACGTCGTCCTTGGAGAGCCAGCCGCGCCGCGCCTGACCCACACCGTACAGCAAGTTGTCGAAGTCCTGCACGCAATGGGCGTCGCTGCTGATCGCGACCAGCACGCCCTCGTCCCTGGCGAGCTGACAATGGATGTCGAGCAAATCGAGGCGATTGGGGTGCGCATTGAGCTCCAAAAAGCAGCCCCGCTCCCGCGCATGACGGATGATTCTCAGCATATCTACGTCATAGGGCTCGCGCCCATCGAGCAGACGGCCCGTCGGGTGCGCGAGGATGGTGAAGTGCGGATGATCCATGGCGCGGAGGATCCGCTCCGTCTGTTTGGTCCGCGAAAGAGTGAACTGGGAATGCACCGCGCCGACCACGAGGTCGAGCTCGCCCAGTACCTCGTCCGGCAAGTCCAGACGCCCTGCCTCTAGAATATCGACCTCGACGCCCTTTAAGACCGTGACGCCCCCGAGCTCGGCGTTGAGCCGGTCGATCTCGGCGATCTGCCTGCGCAGCCGCTGCGGGTCGAGCCCGTGCGCAACCGTGAGCCGGCGTGAATGCTCGGTGATGGCGAGATACTCGAGGCCCCGGGATGTCGCCGCTTGCGCCATCTCCTTGAGGCTGTGGTGGCCATCGGTCGCCTTGGTATGGGCGTGCAGATCACCCTTGAGATCCCGCAGCTCCACGAGCACGGGCAATTTTCCGGCTTGCGCCGCCTCGATTTCGCCGCGGTTCTCTCGCAGCTCCGCTGGGATCCAGGGGAGGCCGACCGCCCGATATACCGACTCCTCGGTGTCGCTGGATATCCGGCGCCGGCCCGCGAACACGCCATACTCGCTGATTTTGAGCTTCCGCTCCTGGGCACGGCGGCGGATCTCGATATTGTGTGCCTTCGACCCGGTAAAGTACTGAAGGGCGGCGCCGAAGGACTCCACGCCTACCACCCGCAGGTCCACCTGCAAAGCGCACTTTAGGATGACGGTCGAACGCGTGCCGCCCTTGGCAACGATCTCCCGGACTTCATCGTAAGCCACGAAATGATCCATCATGCGCTGCGCATCGCTGGCGTTCGCCAAGATATCGATATCCCCCACCGTTTCACGGCAGCGCCGGTAGCTGCCTGCGACGATGACCTCTACCGCTCCCGGGCCCTTCTCGAGGTATTCCTTGAGCGGTTCGGCATACTGAGCCGCGATGGCGAGCTTGAAGCGGGCCGGCGTATCGAGGTGTTTCCCGGTCGCCTGCAGGATCGCGGCTTCGGTCTTCACGCCAAAGCCTGGCAGCTCCCGTATACGGTGATCGAGCGCGGCGCGTCCGAGTTGCTCCAAGGTTTGCACGTCGAGCTCGTGATAAAGGGTACGAACGCGTTTCGGGCCGAGACCCGGGATCTGAAGGAGTTGTGTGACGGTGGGCGGCATTTTCTTCCGTAGCTTCTCGAGCGCCTGGCACCTACCGGTCTCGACTATCTCCCTGATCTTGGCAGCGAGATCCTCGCCAATGCTCGGCAGCTCGCTCAGGTTTTCGCCTTTCGCAACCATGTCTGCCACCGGCACGCCCATGGCCTGGAGCTGGCGCGCGGCATTGCCGTAGGCGCGAATGCGAAACGGGTTTGCGCCTTCGATCTCCAGCCGATCGGCGATCTCCTCGAAGAGCGCGGCGAGATCTGCGTTATGGACCGGCATGTGGAACGCGCGCAGCCTCTCGCCCGCGGCGCTCGTCGACGGTGGCGAGGAGGGCCAGGCCAGCGATAAAAAAACCCGCCGTTGCGAGCAGCGCAAGCCGGTGATCCCCGCGAGACGCCTGCGTGATCACGCCATAGCTCATGGGGCCGATGACGGCGGCGAGCTTGCCGGCAAGCCCCCACAAACCAAAAAACTCGGCAGACCGTTCGGGAGGGGAGAACTGCCCGATGAGCGCCCGCCCGGCCGACTGACTCGATCCCAGCGCGATGCCGATGAGATTGGCCACGACCCAGAACCCCATGCGGTCCTCAATCGTATAAGCGAGCACGAGGGCGGCGATCCATACCAATAACGTGGCGGCCAGGGTAGGCACCGAGCCGAACCGATCCTGGAGGAACCCGAAGCCGAGCGCGCCCGCCGCCGCCGTGAAGTTGACGACGAGGACCATCCAGAGGGTCTCTTGCATGCCAAACCCCATGACTTCTTGCGCGTAGATCGCGGCCAGTACCACCACGGTATTGACGCCGCAATAGTACACGGCGAGCGTCACAAGAAAGCGAAAAAGATCCCGGAAGTGGCGGGCTTGCCTGAGCGTCTGCCGGACGCGCTCGAAGCCGATGCGAGCATAGCTTTCACCGGAAGGGACCATCCGAGGCCGCGCGCGCTCGCGTAACCAGAGAAATGTCGGGATCGCGGCGGCGGCGAACGCCACGGTGGTGATCCACAGCGTCACCGGGACATACTGCGTGATCGTGTGATGCTGCGCCTCGGCCCATGAAATATAGGCGAGGCAAAGCCCGAGCACCAAGAGTCCGCCGAGGTACCCGAGCGCCCAGCCGTAACTTGAAATCTTGCCCATCTCCTCGGGCCGCGCGACCTCAGGTAGAAACGACGCGATCAGGTTCTCCCCCGTAGCAAACATGAAGCTTGAAAGGATCACGAGAGACATGCCAAGCCCCACCTCCCCCTTGCCGACGAGTCCGAGCATCGCCGTGAACAGCACGCAGCCAACCGTACTCCAGGCCAGGAAGCGTTTCTTACACGCTTTGAAATCCGCTACTGCCCCGAGCACCGGGGCGCTCAAGAGCACCAGGAGGTTGGAAACACCCATGGCGATGGTCCAGAGGAGCGTGCCGGTTCCCGGCGCGTAGCCCATTTCCCTGCCGGCCACTGTTCCCACGAAATAGGCATTGAAGATCGCGGTCAGCACGACCGTCGTATAACCGGAGTTCGCGAAGTCGTACATCGCCCAAGCGACGATCTCACGCCGGGATGCGGCAGGCGCGTCCGCCCGCGGGCCACGAGGCTCAGTGTTCTCTTCTCGTATTGCTGGCATGCGGAATATTGGCGCGAACGAGTTTATGTGCGTAGTCGCGGATGATAGCACAATTCGTCTCGCTGCGCGGTAATTCCGATGAAGCTGAAGGCCCCCCGGGCGTCGAAGGGAGTGATGTCGGTAAAGGGCTGTGTCAACACCTGCCGCGCAATGATGGACTCCGACGGGAAGCCTGCCTACGGGCGGAAAATACTCCTCAGGGGTTGCCCCAGTGAGGTTCTGGTACTCAGGCGCGGCTTGCGCCAGCAGTCCGACGCTGCGCAGCCTCGGGACCGTGCTCTGGCGCTGGATGATGCCCAACATCAGCGTCAGCCTCGGGAGCCTGAAGCGATGCGCCCCGCTCTTAATAGTGCCGGCGTCGAGGCGATCCGGATATTCAAGCGAAACGGCAGTGCTCTCCTTCTCGGCGATCCATTCGGCGAACTGAGGAAACTGCATGAGGTAATTGCGGTCAATTTTCCCGGGCCTTTGTTCGGCAACTTTCTTTCCAAGCTCTGTAATGACGTAAAGTCCTCTTTTTGGCCGGTCGAGCAGTCCAGCGAGATACGGGTCGTAGCAGGCCCAATTCGTGCGAAACCGAAGACACAGGCCGAACAATCGATTGCAGTGACACAGACGCCCAATGAAATAATCGAGGCGGCACACAAGAGTCTCCGGGCGGCGCTTCGTTCAGAGGTACTCGACGTGATTCGGAAAATGGATCCGTATCGATTTGAGCAAGTCGTCGTGGACGTATTGGTCGCAATGGGTTACGGGGGATCTCGGGAGGAGGCCGCTCACGTGACGCAGAAGCAAAGGATGAGGGCGTGGAAATGAGGGCGTGGACGGTCTGATTAATGAGGACCGCCGGGAAGGAAGGTCATGACCCGATGACTGAATCGACGGTCAGAGGTGTTCCCCCTGCGCGTGCGCCTGAGAGGGCCGGGTGTGCCAGCGGGACGCATTCTCCTCTCCGACCTGGTGAAGTTCGGCCGCCAGCTCCAGACCGCCGTCGACCGCGTCGCTCGCGTGCTGAGCGGCGAGGCGGTGAGCGCGCGGCCCGGTCGCAGGCCCGAGCACCTCCGATCAGCCTTTGCACTGGAGGTCGTGGCCATCGAGCCAGGCGGCTTCGAACTCGCCCTGGACTTCCGCCGGGACCAGACGGCGCTGCCCGGGATGGACATGGGCGAGACCGCACTCGCGGCTGGGGCGAGGGCAAGCTGGCCAAGCTCAAGGAGACCGCAAGTCCACAAGCCCGCGTAGTTGCGGGTTTTTCATGTCCGTAGCGCCCAAGACTGTGCTAAGGCTGGCGAGGGGCAGGACAAGCGAGCCGCCGCGCGCTTTGCCCTGCTGGCGCTGGCCGGGGAGGTGGCAACCCGGGGACGCCGGCGGCAAGCGGTCAACCCCGCACGCATCGGCGGGCGGCTGGGTCCGCCTCTACACAATCCGCGCCGACAAGCTGGAGGTCGATCATGGGGCTTGAGGGGCTGCTGGCACGACTGGAAGGCCGGGCTGTTACACCTGTTACACCTGGCCACACGGGTGGTGTAACACAGAAAGGCCTTACAAAACAAGCATGTTAGACTGTTACACCTGTTACATCAGAAAACGTAGAGGGTAGGTCAAATTCCAGTTTCGGCGCTGCCGGGGCGCCCGAAGCCCGGTTTGCTACGACAAGGAAGCCTGCACTCTCCCCGAGGCCCTTGTCCCCTCGCCCCCGCGGCCGAGGCCCGCCGTCAGAAGGTGCTCGCCGTGCCCAAGGAGACCGCCGACCTCCGCGAAGCTTTCGAAGAGCGCGCCGGCATCTTGCAATACGACGCCGGCCTACCGAGCCCCGATGCCGAGCTGGAAGCCGCGCGGATCACGGCGACCTACGCCCGGAACCGGGGCTACTTGGGCGTCCCTGCGCAGGCGCTTGCGGGCTAGCCCGAGCTGCTGTCCCGGGTGCCCGACAGGCCCGGTACAGCGGACGCCCCGCCCCTGGGCGTGGCCAGGCTCGTCGTGCTTTGGAATAAGGGTAAGGATATGCCACAATTACGCTTTATTGGTGAAGTACCAGCGTTAATTGAACACCCAAGTTCCAGCGTTAGTTGAACACTCGGAGTGTGGATTGGGTTAGTGCATCATTCTTTCTGTAATTTTGTTGGTGAGCCTGTGGAGCTTGTGGGCG